>JBKCES010000137.1:0-3158 GCA_046304295.1 Cyanobacteriota bacterium
TCAGACAGATGGTACTTTTGCGTTCACAGCCCTGCCCAATGGCGATTTAATGGCAATTAAGAAGTCTGGAACAGGATCGGGTTCAACAGAGGTTCATATCTTGTCTGCTGCCTCAAACTATTCTAAGTTCCGCCTGCAAACCGGTACAGCACTTCATCAGACAGATGGTACTTTTGTCTTTGCGGCTTTGGCTAATGGAGATTTGATGGCTATCAAAAAATCAGGAACAGGTACCGGTTCAACAGAAGTACATATTCTTAGCGCAGGTACTAATTACTCACGCTTTTCGCTCCAGGCAGGTACTGGCCTCCATGAAACGGATAACACATTTGATTTTGCCAGCCGCAACGGGAGGGAGTTAATTGCAATAAAGAAGTCAGCCACAGGCTCTGGAAAAACTGAGCTACATATTCTAATGCGCACATCATAGTTGACTAAAAACGTATTTCTGCTGCCGAACATCCAAATGCAGAAGACGGGAGCGGGGGGTGCTTATCAAGCCGATTCGACATTGCCCGCTTCTGATCTGGAACGTTAGGCTGACAACAAGTGCCGTCTTTGGAGTCTATTAACTCAACCTGTTCCGGCGCTGGTAGTTTTACTAAAGATTGGTTGTTGCCTTATGGCGGCGCTGGACGATCGGCGCTGGTTTTGAATTATGTTAACGGCGCTGGGAGTTTGGGTTAAAGATTGGTTATCGCCTTGACGGCGCCGGCGCTGGTCGGCGCTGAAGCTTGAGGGTTTATCCGGCGTTGGTTCTGAGTTATGTTATCGGCGCTGGATCATCTTGGTTCTTGATTCGCCTTTTTCGGCTCGGCGCTGATCGGCGCTGAAGTTTGAACATTTATCCGGCGCTGGTTTTGAATTGTGTTAACGGCGTTGGTCGTTTTGGTAAAAATTGGTTATTGTTCTGTGGCGGCGCCGGCGCTAATTCTGAGTTGTGTTAACGGCGCTGGATCATCTTGGTTCTTGATTCGCCTTCTTCGGCTCGGCGCTGATCGGCGCTGAAGTTTGAGGGTTTATCCGGCGCTGGTTTTGAATTGTGTTAACGGCGCTGGTAGTTTTGGTAAAGATTGGTTCTTGTTCTGTGGCGGTGCCGGTGCTGATCGGCGCTGAAGCTTGAGAGTTTATCCGGCGCTAGTTCTGAGTGGTCTTAACGGCGCTGGTAGTTTTACTAAAGATTTTTTATCGCCTTGGCGGCGCCGGCGCTGGTTCTGAGTTGTGTTGACGGCGCTAGTACTTTTGGTGAAAATTTTTTATCCCTTTGTGGCGGTGCCGGCGCTGATCGGCGCTGAAGCGAGCGCCAATCTTGTAGTCTGTTACTCAACGCACTTTTGACATTTATCAACATCATCCTTAAAATGATGATGCGTTATGCGGAGCTAACCCATCCTACGGTTCACCTCATTCGATGCTGACCTTTATAAAGACAATTTTTTTGCTAAAATAGACAATCGTGACTCTCCTAAAATTATGGAGTATTCCTGGGATGAACAAAAACGTCTGGTTAATCTTCGTAAGCATGGAATAGATTTCATTGATATTCCATCTGTGTTTGACGGAGATATTGTAACGGTTGAGGATGATCGTTACGATTACGGAGAACAGCGTTTTGTTACATTCGGTTTGCTACAAGGACGGGTCATTGCCGTTGTCCATACAGAAAGATCAAATTCTACTCGTATTATTTCTGCCAGAAAAGCAACAAGATATGAACAAAAAACTTACTTCAACCAACTCTCAAACTGATTGGGAACGATTAGACGCAATGGAGGATGACAACATCGATTTATCAGACTGCCCAGAGATTACGCCAGAAATGTTCGCCAAAGCAGTAGTGCAAAAAAGTCTGCCAACAAAAATACGCACAACCCAAGTCACACTTGCTATCGATAGTGATGTTTTAGAATGGTTTGAACATCAAACCCAAGACTATCAAAATCAAATTAACTGCCTATTAAGAGACTATATGAAAGCACATCAATAGCGCTCCGAAGTAATGTCTCTCATCTCGGATTAAATGCTCCCAGAAACGGCGCTGTGATTAAATTACTTTCTTTTTGTGGCGGCGCCGGCGCTGATCGGCACTGAAGTTTGAGGGTTTATCCGGCGCTGGTTTGGAGTTGTGTTAACGGCGCTGGTGGTTTTGGTAAAGATTTTTTATCGACTTGTGGTACTGCCAGCGCTAATCGGCGTTAACAAGTAATCCGAATTTCGTATAATCATCTGTTATAATCTAGGCTAAAACCGTAAATATTTTAGTCACTATGAAATGGCGAGTCATACTTGAACCCGATCCTGAAACAAACGAATGGGCGGCTTGGTGCCCAGAGCTACCGGGGTGTACATCTGCTGGCATCACTCAAGGAGAAGCGCTCGAAAATATAGCATTTTCAAACGAGACGTAAACGCCACCTACTCCAAAACCCCGACGGGTAAAGGGCTAGCAGGGGCTTTGTTCATGACTCACCTGTAAATGCTATAGCATTTTCAAACGAGACGTAAACCCCACCTACTCCAAAACCGGGACGGGTAAAGGGCTAGCATGGACTTTATTCACGACTCAGTTGTAAATGCTATATATACAGGAAGCAATCGAGCTTTATCTACAACCAAATACTATTAAACTATCACCTGGAGCAATAGTCCGGGAGGTTATGATTGGATGACACGACTTAGAAGAATGAATGCCGATGAGGTTGAGCGTATATAGCGGTATTCAGGCGTGTGAGAACACTTAACTCCTTACTGAGTAAGGGTTTTAGCCATCTTATTTGTCCCTCACCAGCGCAGACACCGCTATATTACGGAAGTATGCTTTTCAACTCATCTCCCAGAAAGGTAGTCATAAAAAATGGCTCTCTAGGGATCACGCCTAGTAGTGTATAATAGATTACATTATTTCAGTGGAGATGATTCCTATGTTTCCCTCTTTTGATACCCTAATTGATGCTCCCGGCTGGGAAGTATGGACTACTCATGTAGAGGACAATAATGTAATATTTAGGCTATTGGAAGTAGAGGAGAAAACTGTGTGTCCATTTTGTGGTTCAGAACACACGAATTTACATAAAAAGAAGGTTTTGAAAGTGAGAGATTTACCAATGTTGGGTAAAAACACGATTTTAGAGTTAGACAGGAGCCAACACTGTTGTAAA
>JBKCES010000138.1:0-5814 GCA_046304295.1 Cyanobacteriota bacterium
CACTAAGGGTGGTCTGCGTTAGCCTTAAACTTGAGACGGACATACCCAGAGAAATCTGGGTCTGAGTTGTCCCCAATCGGACTATCCCTTTATTGTTTAGCAGAGACCCAGAGAAAAGGGGGCAAAGTTAACGTTTTCTTAAGCTTTTTGATGCCGTTATCGGCGGAGTTAGGGGCTGGAGCTTCGTTGGGGGGGCGAAAACCCTAGGACGCTGACCAGCAAAGGACGATAAAGATTAAGCTATTGTAACATTGAGGGTTAAGAAAATGTTATCTACTACACTGTTCCCCGGGCCAGAGGATGAATCGCCCTTGGCGGCGCTGGCTGGGTTAGAAGCGGCCCTCGGGCAAGCTCCGCCGGATCTCGGTCAATGTCAGGCCTGGTTAACCCAATTACAACGGGTCTGGGAACAATACCTAGAGCGCCGGGGGGACAGTCAACTCGGCCTGCAAACCGAAATGCGGCGCTCCCTTCGTCTTTTAGAAACCGAATTTCAGTTTTGGCGCCTCAAGGCCGGTCGGAGAACCCCGGAAAAACTGCTGGCTCATTGTCAAAGCTTGCGGCGCTATTACGAGGCTGTTTTATAGCAAGCCTAAATGGGGGGTGAACGCAATCCAATGTTAATCCCCCCAACCCCCCTTTCCAAGGGGGGCTTTAACCGGAACTTGTTCGTGATCTACTTAGGCCTGCTATATAAGCTTTTGATGTTCGCTTGGTAAGCTTCCTCGTCCAATCCATCCCCCTGTTCGGCGCTTTGGGGATTGAGTTGGCTTTTGAGCGCCCGGACGCGATTTTGGCTGAGGGGATGGGTGCTGAGAAATTCCGGCAGGGAGGAGCCTTGACTCTGGAGTTTGGTCATAAAAGTCACCATGCCGATGGGCGCGTAGCCCGCCCGAGTTAAATTTTCCAGCCCCAACTCGTCGGCTTCTAATTCCGCTTCCCGGCTCATGGGCAGGTTGACGCCCATTTGCACCATCATTTGCACTAGGGTGTTGGCCTGTAAGCCCGCGGCGGTTATCAAGCCTTGGGAAAGGGCGATGTCCTTCATGCGATTCACGGAATGACGGGCTGCGATATGGGCGATTTCATGGGCCACGACCCCGGCTAACTCCGCTTCGTTCTCCGCCAGTTTCATTAAACCGGTATTAATATAAACGTAACCTCCCATAGTGGCAAAGGCGTTGACGGCTTTGTCTTCCACCACAAGGAAATGATAGGGAATTTCGGGGCGAGAACTGGTAGCGGCTAGGCGCTGACCCATGTCGTTGAGATAGTTTTGTATGTCTTTCCGTCCTAGGGGGCGAAATTGGCGCTGTTGGAGAAACTGTTGGTGAACCTGTTGCCCCAGATTTACTTCTTGTTGATCCGAGAGATTGGCCAGTTGCAGGTATTGAACGCCTTGAAATAGCAGTTGTAACCAGGATTGGGCCTGACTGACCCGAGGGGTGAGCAGAACAAAACTGAGGCTTAACAGAAAGGCGACGACTAAAACCCGAAGCCGATAACCAAAACGCATTTTTTGGAGATGGGGGAAGGGGATAACCCCAGCTTAGCCCTGCTGGCGGCGTTTGCTTTCTGATCCTAGACAGTTATCTGAGCCGCCCATTGCGGGGACACCTTAGAAACTGTTGGGAAAACGTCGCCTGACCCGGTCAGGGCGTTTTTATCGGCGAATTTTTGACTCGATCCTTTAGCTCGGTCAAACAAAGAGAGAAAAGTTCGTGTCTACTACGGTTTTTCTGTAGACAACTCTTGCCTAGGACGAAGGGATGAATCTTAGCGACCATTTCAGGGGAAAAGCGCCGGTTTAGTTACTCGTCGGATTAAATTCTGAAACAATTCCCGGAGACGCAGGACTAGAATTTCGAGGTAAGCGACTCTGAGCAACGACGAAGGGGGAGTTACTTCAAATAACACTGGGTAATGCGGTTGATCCGAGGTTGTACCCAGGACTGGAGTGCCCGCCATTGGGTTTTATTCGCCAGCGCCGATAAGAAAGTCAAAGGCAGACCATAACGGCGCTGGCGAAATTGCCAGCGTCGCCATTGATTTTGGCGCTGTAATGCTCTCAGTTCCGCCGGGGTTAAGGTCAGCGCCGGCAGTCCGCTGGGTTCATAATGTCTCTCCGTCAACAGAGCGCCGACTCGGGTTTCCACTTGTTGAGTCTCCGCCGGGGTCAGTTTCTGCTTCCATTGGCCGAGCAACTGGGGGTTGGGCGCCTCGTAGGTGGAATCTTCGGGATAGCTCAACATGCGGGGGTCGTAGTCAACGCCGATAAAGCGGCAAATTTGCCCCAGAGTCGCCGCCGGTTCTCGAATCAGGGTTTCATACTGAATTTCCAGCGCCTGTTCCGGTTGAAGCCGGGGTTTTAACTGTCGCCACAGGGTTTCCGCCTCTAGCCAACCTTCGACTCCAAACCAGAGGTTTCCGGCCCAGCCCATCTGGATACAGGAGCGGGCCACGTCCCGGGGGTCGCGGTAGAGAAAGATAAAGCGAGCCTCAGGCCACAGTTTCAGTAAATGGATAAAGTTAACATGCACCGTTGTTCCCACGAGGGGCTTACCGTCGGCGCTTTGGATTTGGGCCAGAAAATGATTCACGATCTCGGGATAGGTGGAAACTGGCGCCCAGGTTAAGCCATTAGTCTGAAAGCCCCGGTCGAGTGTCAGGTATTGCCAATACTCTTCCAAGCAGGGGTATTCCCCCGTCGGCGTCAGGTAGCGGGTCAAGTATTCCGACTCGTAACGAAAGGAAACTTGGGGATGATGGTCGATCATCAAACGCAGGAGGGTAGTGCCGGAGCGATGGGCGCCGACCAAAAAGATAGGCCGCTCGATCATGGTCATCAATAATGAGGGGATTTATAAAAAACGATCCAGCGCCGCTCGGAGTTCCGCCAATTCCGTTTCAATATTACCTTCCTGGGCGGCTCGGGTAATACATTCACTCAGATGCTCGTCTAAAATCATCCGGGCCACCCGGTCCACGGCGCCGCGAATGGCGGCGATTTGAATCAGCACTTCCGGGCAAGGGCGACTCTCTTGCACCATGGTCTTCACCCCCCGAATATGCCCCTCAATGCGGGAGAGTCGGTTAACGATGAGCCGGAGGGAGTCCTCGCTATGGACATGGGTATGAGGGTGGGCGCCGTCGGTGTGGATATGGGGAGAGGAGGAAGAGAGGGTCATAGGACGGTGAGGGGACGGCGAAGAGCAAGGAAAGAAACCTGAATTTTAGCTCTATTTTTCGGCGGAGTTCATTGAGCGACTACTCCCGCCTCACTTGAAAACAACACCAATCCCCCCGTTTCCACAGCGCCGCCACCGTCCAGCCGGTTTGCTCCAGGCTATCGGCGATCATCTGGGTTTGCTCCAAAAGAATGCCGCTGAGGATGGCCCAACTGTTGGGGCGAATCAGGGGGGTAAATTGGGGCAACAACTCGGCGATGGTTTCCGCCAAAATATTGCAGACAATGCCGTCCACCCCGTCCGGCGCCAAGCTTTTCAGCGCTTCGACACTGCCCTGGTTAATCACCAGGTAATCGGGGTGGATATGGTTTAAATGGCGATTTTCTCGGGCCGCCGTCACCGCCTGGGGATCGGTGTCCACAGCGTAAACTTTGGCGGCGCCCAATAAGACGGCGCCGATGGAGAGAATGCCGGAGCCGCACCCAATATCCGCCAATAGCACATCATTGCCGCCCATGCCCAGGCGCATTTCCAGGGACTCCAAGCAGAGTTGGGTGGTGGCGTGGGCGCCGGTGCCAAAGGCGACGCCAGGGTCGAGTTTGAGGATTCGGCGCTCTGTTGCCGGCGCTTCCATCCAGGCGGGACAGATCAGCAGGCGATCCCCCACTTCTAGGGGTTGCCACTGTTGTTTCCAACTGCTGGCCCAGTCCTCCTCCTCAATCAGGCGCCAGTGCACCGTCGGTTTCGGGAGACCCGCCAGCAGGGCGTCCTGCTCTATCCAAAGGGACAGTGCCGCCAAATCCAGTAAATGGACCGGCGGGTGGGCGCTGTAGGCCCGGAGGAGCAAAGCGTTCCCGGAGGCTTCGGAGACGGTGCCGTCGCAACCAAATTTTTCCAAGCGCCAGAAGAGCGAATCTTCTAGGTTGGGATGGCAGAGGACTTTGATTTCCCACCAACTGTTGGCCATAGTGCCTAGAGCTTCACCGTATAGGCGTCCCGGATGCCGGGCACCTTGAGAATTTCCGCCAGCAGACCCTCCGGCAGGGGATCGTCGAGACTAAGGGTCATGACTGCGTCGCCCCGGACGATTTTCCGCCCCACCTGCATACTGGCGATGTTGACATTGAAACTGCCCAACAGGGAGCCGATTTTGCCGATAATCCCCGGCATATCCCGGTGTAGGGTAAAGAGCATGTAATTGCTGGGGGGCACGTTGATGGGGAAGCCGTCCACATCGGTGATGCGAATTTCGCCATTGCTCAGTAAAACCCCGGTGGCGGAGTGTTCCCCCATGGAGCCGAGCGCCTGCAAGTGGAGGGAGCCGGAATAGTCCCGAATGGAGGCGTCTCGGGTTTCAATGACCCGAATGCCCCGCTCCTTGGCTTCCAGCGCCGCGTTGACGTAGTTGACCCGCTCCCGTAGCGCCTGGGAGAGAAGACCTTTAATGGAGGCCACCACGATGGGCTGGGTGGCGTTGTCCGCCAGATCCCCCTGGAGAGAAACCGTTAACTGCTCGATGCGGCCCCCGGCCAACTGCCCCACCAAATTCCCCAGGGTTTCCGCCAACTGGAGGTAGGGGCGCAGTTTTTCCATGACATCGGGGGTTAATCCAGGGATGTTCACCGCCGAGCGGGCCGGGAGTCCCAGTAAGACGTCCCGAATTTGCTCCGCCACGTCCACGGACACATTCACCTGGGCCTCGGCGGTGGAGGCGCCGAGGTGGGGGGTGAGGATGATATTTTTCAGTCCCCGTAGGCGGGATTCTCCCAGGGGTTCCTGGTTATAGACGTCCAGAGCGGCGCCGCCGATCTGGCCCTGTTCCAGGGCGTCCGCTAAGGCCTCTTCGTCGATAATGCCGCCCCGGGAGCAGTTGATAATCCGCACCGTCGGCTTCATCTTCGCCAGGGTTTCGGCGCCGATCAAATTGGCAGTTTCCGGGGTTTTGGGGACGTGGAGGGTGATAAAGTCCGACTCGGTAAAGAGTAGGTCTAAATCCACCAGACTGCACCCCAGTTGGTCGGCCCGGTCCTTGGAAATAAAGGGGTCGTAGGCCAGGATCTTCATGCCCATGGACTTAGCCACCGTGGCCACATGGGAGCCAATTTTCCCCAAGCCCACCACGCCCAGGGTTTTTTTATAAATTTCCGTGCCCACAAAAGTTTTCCGGTCCCACTGCCCCGCCTTGAGGGACTGGTGGGCGTCGGGGATATGGCGGGCCAACGCCATCATCATGGCCAGAGCGTGCTCCGCGGCGGCGATGGTGTTGCCCTCCGGGGAATTCACCACCACAATGCCCTGACGGGTGGCGGCGGGGACGTCGATATTATCCACCCCGACCCCGGCCCGACCGATAATCTTCAGTTGGGTTCCCGCTTCAATAATCGGTTTCGTGACCTTGGTGCCGGATCTCAGCATCATGGCATCGTATTCCGGGATAATTTTAATAATTTCCGCTTCCGGCAGGCCCGTTTTCACATCGACCTGCGCGACTTGCTGAAGAATATCGATACCCACTTGGTCGATGGGGTCAGAGACGAGAATTTTAGCCATGGTTGCTGGGGGGGTAGGTCTGAAAAGCACTGACCCGACTCGGGACAGTCAATATGCGGTTTTTAACCTTTAGGAT
>JBKCES010000139.1:0-7767 GCA_046304295.1 Cyanobacteriota bacterium
GACCAGTACCGCCTGGCCACGCCCCTGCTAGGGGAGGCCCTGAGACCGGCGCCGGAAAAGGCGGAACCCCCCACCATTCCCGGCCTCAACCGCGCTAAAACTACGGCGGCGCGACAGTTTGCCGTAACCACCCACACGAAAAAGTTACTGAGGGATTTAGACCCGAAAAGCACGGCGGCGGAGCAAATTTTAGCCAGTAAACTACAGGATGCCGAGCAACAATATCAAAGTATTCTGGAAGGGATTCGGTTAGAGCGCTCTTGTTTTGTGATTCTGCGGCAGTTTGAGTCCCAGGCGCTGGAAAGTCTGGTGGCGGCGCTGCAGGTGGGTCAATCTTTGGCGGGGCAGATTAAGGCCGATACCCCCTGGATGGACTACCCCAGTCTGGGGCCTCTGCAAACTCTGCAACAGATTTTGGACCAGATTCAGGAACGCAATCGGCTCCAACACCGCAAGGCGCTCTCCTGTTTAGACTTGAGTACAAACGGGGAATTGATTCTCACCGCCGCCGGCGACGGCAAAGCCCGACTTTGGAGCTGGGACGGCACTCTGCTCAAAACTCTGCGGGGGCACCAAAGCGCCGTTACCGATGCCCAATTTCACCCCCAAGGTCAGTATATTGTCACCGCTTCCGCGGATCAGACCGCTCGTCTTTGGGATCTGGAGGGACAAAAACTGGCGACGCTCCGGGGCCATGAGGATTGGCTACGGAGTGCCCGCTTTAGCCCCCACCATGAGTTCATCGTCACCGCCAGCCGGGATTGCACCCTGCGGATCTGGAATTTTAGGGGAGAGGAATTGGTTTGTTGTCGGGGCCACAAGCACTGGGTGAGGACGGCGGAGTTCAGCGCCGACGGTCAAATGATTTTATCCGCCAGTCGAGACGCCACGGCGCGGCTCTGGGATTTAGAGGGGCGAGAAATTACGGCGTTTAAAGGGCATACCAGTTGGGTGCGGTCGGCGGAATTTAGTCCTGATGGGCGCCAAATTATCACCGCTTCCGCAGACGGCACGGCCCGGGTCTGGACTTTAGACGGAAAATGTCTGTTGGCGCTGAAGGGACACCAAAACTGGATTCGCTCCGCCCAATGGAGCGCCGATGGAGAACTAATTTTAACGGCGTCCACCGATGGCGCGGCCCGTCTCTGGTCAAAGGAGGGCAAATTGCAGGCGATTCTTCAGGGACACCAGGGGGGCCTCCATTCCGCGGGTTTTAGTCCCGACGGTCAGAGTATTGTCACTACCGCCGCAGACGGCGGCGTCCGGCTCTGGAATTTGACCGGGAAATGCCAACGCATTCTGCGGGGCCATCAAAAGGATGTTTACGACGCCCGCTTCGGCGCCGACGGCGAGCGTTTAGTGTCTATTTCCGCCGACCATACCGCCCGGATCTGGGATCTCGGCGCTAAACAGGGCGTTACCCTACAGGGCCATGAAAATTGGGTGCGGCAGGGGCAATTTCGACCCCAGGGCGACCGGGTGGTGACGGCGTCTCGGGATCAAACCGCGCGAATTTGGGATTTAGCGGGACAAGAATTAGTGGTTTTGCGGGGGCATCAAGATTGGGTGCGCTCGGCTCGTTTTAGCCCCGACGGGCAATGGATTGCCACGGCGTCGGCGGATAAGACCGGGCAAATTTGGACGCTAGCGGGGGAAAAGCAGGCGACCCTCCGGGGGCACCAGGGCGCCGTTTTAAGTATTGATTGGAGTGGGGATAGTCAATATCTATTAACTGCCTCCAAGGACGGCGCCGCTCGGGTCTGGAATCGTCAGGGTCAGGGGTTATCGGTGCTCCGGGGTCAGGACTCCTCTATTTTCACCGCCCAATTTAGTCCTGACGCCCAGTTTATCGCCACGGCGGGCGCGGATCACACGGCTCGGATTTGGGATATTGTCGGGCGGGAATTGGCGGTGTGCCAAGGGCACCAGGGCCCTGTTTATAGTCTCCACTGGAATACCAAAATCAGTCATCTGCTCACGGCGTCCGGGGACGGCACGGCTCGGGTTTGGGATTTTTTGGGCAAGGAGCTGGTTTGTCTGCGGGGGCATCAGAGTATGGTCTATGAGGCCCAGTGGAGTCCCGATGGTCAACTGATCGCCACCGCCGGCGCCGACCAGACGGCTCGTCTCTGGGATAAGACGGGGCGGGAATTGGCGGCGCTCTATGGGCATCAGGGTTTAGTGAGCACGGCCCAGTGGAGTCCCGATGGTCAATTAATTGTCACGGCGGGGGTGGACGGCACGGCCCGCCTCTGGGATCGCCTGGGACGGGAGTTGGCGGCGTTTTCAGGTCACCAGGGCTGGATTCGCTCGGCGGTCTTTAGTCCCGATGGGCGTTGGGTCTTGACGACTTCTATTGACGGTTTGGCGAAGCTCTGGCCGGTGCGGAGTTTGTCTCAATTGGTGGAGGAGGGGCGGCGCTGGTTGGAGGATTATCTGCTTCATAATCCGTTGGTAAAGGAATCCGACCGGGCGCTGGCTTACCATCACCCGACTTTGGGGGATACGGAGTCTGGGTTGGATCTATCCCGGATGCAGGGTCGATAAGGAGAGGGTTTGTAAAGATTTGTTACGGCGCTGGGTCGGGTCGGGGGAATCGGCGCTGTGGTTTTTGTCGTGTATCGGGTGCTGGGGTATAATGCAAGCTCTAGAAAGGTAATTTCTCTAAAGCTATGACTGAAGACAAGCTACCGTTGACCTCCCAAGATGTACTGGGGGATAAGATCTCTGCTCTGCAAGAACTCTTTCCAGAGGTGTTTACTGAGGGCAAGGTTGATTTTGAGCGGCTGAAGCTGGCGTTAGGGGAATCGATTGACGAGGGACGGGAGCGATACGGGTTGTCTTGGGCGGGCAAGAGCGAGGCTATTCGGAATTTGCAAGCGCAAAGTGTGGGAACGCTGACTCCTATACCGGAGGAGTCGGTTAATTTTGAGACAACTGAGAATATTTTTATTGAGGGCGACAATCTGGAGGTGTTGAAGCTGTTGCAAAAGAGCTATCATAACCGGATCAAAATGATTTATATCGATCCTCCTTATAATACGGGTAATGAGTTTATCTATCCTGACAATTTTCGGGAGGGTTTAGAGGATTATCTGCGGTATTCGGGACAAAAAAATGGTGAGGGAATTAAGCTAACCACGAATACGGAAACCAATGGACGGTTTCATTCTAAGTGGCTCAATATGATGTATCCGCGTCTTTTCTTAGCTCGCACTTTATTAAGGGATGATGGAGTAATTTTTGTCAGTATTGATGATCATGAGGTTCATAATTTAAGAGCTTTAATGAATGAAATATTTGGAGAAGAGACGTTTATTGGTCAGCTCACTTGGAAAAGTCGGCAAAATGTAGATAACAGGACTACAACAGGGCTATCGGCCGATCATGAATATGTTCTTTGCTATGGTAAAAAAATTAGAGGCAAGGAACGCAGAGAAGAACAGTATAGCAATCCTGACAATGATCCAAGAGGTGACTGGGCTAGCGGAAATATGGTTGGCTTAAAACCTGAAGATTTAAGACCTAATTTACATTACGACTTAATAAATCCAGCGACAGGTATAAACTATGGTAAACCAAAACTTGGATGGAGATATGACAAAAACACCATGGGAAGACTGATTTCCGAAGATCGGATTATTTGGCCAGCGTCTCCTGATGGAAGACCTCGTAAAAAAGTTTTCTTATCCGAACTTCAAGCTTCAACCACTGGCTTTTCGTCGGTGATCGGAAAAAACATTTACACTAAACATGGTACCGCCGAAATAGATTCTCTTTTTGAGTCAAAAGTTTTTGACTTTGCAAAACCTTCATCTCTTATTAGAGAATTACTCATACAAGGTAGTGAATCAAGCGAATTAAATGATATTATTCTTGATTTCTTTGTTGGTTCAGGCACTACTGCTCATGCTATTTTAAAGCTAAATGAAGAAGATGACGGTAATCGTACATTTATTGTGGTTCAACTCCCTGAAGCTTGTGACGAAAATTCTGAAGTTTTTAAGTCAGGCTACAAAACGATCGCAGATATTAGTAAAGAACGCATTAGACGGGTCATTACCAAAATCAACGAAGAAAAAAATGGTACGCTCAATCTAAACGGTTCAAGCCAACAAGATCGCGGCTTCAAAGTGTTCAAACTGACTGAAAGCAACTTTAAGATCTGGGACGGTACGGCACCGCAAAATGTTGAGCAATTAAGCATATTACTTCAAGAATTTGCGGAAAATATCCGTCCGGGTACGACAAAGTTAGGAATGCTCTATGAGATTTTGCTTAAAGCTGGATTCCCCTTAACGGTAAAAATTGAAAAATTAGACATTGCCGGACAGGACATTTACGCCACCGAAGACCAGGAACTCTTCATCTGCCTAGAACCCGAAATTTTAGAAGACACCGTTCGCCAAATTCTCACCTATCAACCCAAGCCAAAGCAATTTATCAGTCTAGACTCTTCATTTCGAGGTAACGATCAGCTCAAAACCAACACCCAGCTACAAATGCGCGATCACGACATTAAATTCCGTACCGTCTAAAGATTTAATATGAAGATTCAATTTGATAGCCAACAACAATATCAATGGGACGCCGTCAGCGCCGTCGTTGATGTGTTTGATGGTCAACCCTTAGCTGAGGGGAAATTCGAGATACCTTTAGGTATTGGCTTTAGTGGCGCCATGACCGAGATGGGTTTTGGCAACCAGTTAAAACTATCACCAGATGAAATTTTAAAAAATATTCAAACTGTTCAAGAGCGGTATGAGATTGAGCTTGTAGAATTAAAAACAGATACATCACTCAAACAGGGGATGAACTTTTCCATTGAAATGGAAACAGGCACCGGAAAAACCTATGTTTACCTGCGAACCATCCATGAATTAAATGCTCGTTATGGGTTCACAAAATTTATTATTGTTGTTCCCACAGTCGCTATTCGCGAAGGGGTATTAAAAAATCTAGAAATTACCAAAGAGCATTTTCAAAATCTCTATGACAATCAGCCCTTTGATTACGGGGTTTACAATTCTAAGCGAGTTTCCAACCTGCGAAATTTCGCTAACTCCAATCAACTACAGATTCTTGTCATTAACATTGACGCGTTTAATAAAAAAGATATCAGCGTCATTCATAAAGAACTTGACGGGTTATCGGGACATCGCCCCATTGAGTTTATTCAAACGACTAATCCCATCGTGATTTTGGATGAGCCGCAAAACATGGAATCCGACAAAGCGAAAGAAGCGATCACCAGCCTGAATCCACTCTGCACCCTACGTTATTCCGCAACCCATAAAAACTTATATAACCTACTCTATAGACTTGATCCAGTAAAAGCCTATGACATGGGGTTAGTTAAGCAAATTACCGTCACCTCTGCCCTGGAAGAAAACAGTTTTAATCAGCCCTACGTTCATTTAGAATCCATTAAAGCCACCAAAACAAAGATTACCGCCAAACTTACGATCGACGTCCAGGAAAAAAACTCCCCGAATCGTAAAAGCATATCAATTAGCAAAAATGGCGTTGACCTCTACGAGTTATCCGGCGATCGAGAACTTTATAGAGGTTATATTGTTGACTGCATTGATGCAGGCTTTGGATACATCTCCTTCACCAATGGCGTCAGTCTCAATATTGGGGAAACCATTGGCAACTACGGCGACGATTTGATGAAAGCGCAAATTAGAGAAACCATCAAAGAACATCTAGACAAAGAGCTAGCCGTTAAACGGCAACTTCCCGATCGTCCGCTGAAAGTCCTATCACTATTTTTTATTGACCGGGTTGCAAATTACGCAGCAACAGATGGCAAACTTCGCCAGTGGTTTATTGAAATTTATCAGGAACTCTCCCAACTCCCCCGTTATCAAAATCTTGCTCTCCCCGCGGTTGAAGAGATTCACAACGGTTATTTTGCCCAAGATCGACAGGGCAACGCCAAAGACACCAGTGGTACCACTGCCGCAGACGATACAGCCTACGAGCTAATCATGAAAGATAAGGAGCGGCTATTGTCACCCACGGAGCCACTGCGGTTTATCTTCAGCCATTCAGCATTGCGAGAAGGTTGGGACAATCCTAATGTTTTTCAGATTTGTATGTTGCGAGAAGTTCAATCCAAGGTTGAGCGACGACAAACCATCGGTCGAGGATTACGCTTACCTGTCGATGCCACTGGAATCCGTATTTTTGATTCAACTATTAATCGCTTAACTGTCATTGCTAATGAAAGTTACACTGACTTCGCTCGCGCTTTACAAACTGAGATTGAAGAAGATTGTGGTGTCAAGTTTGAAGGACGCATTAAAAACGCCCGCAATCGTCAAACAGTTAATCTCACCCCCAAATGGAAAGAAAATACTTATTTTCTGGAGATGTGGAAACGTATTAAACACAAAACCCGCTATTCTGTGGAATACGATACCCAAAGATTAATTGACGATGCAGCCAAGCAAATTAATCAAATGCCCGTTATCACTGCCCCTCAAATCCGTTTAGAGAAGGTTGCACTGAGTTACGCAAACACAGGGGTTACTTCACAACTTTTATCTGTCACCAGTAGCAAAACAGCATCTACTATCTCGACGATTCCTGATCTAATTACTTATCTACAACGTGAAACTGAGTTAACCCGTGAAACCCTTTCCAGTATTCTTCTAACTTCTGAGCGGTTAGTAGATGTATTTATTAATCCTCAGCAATTTCTCGATCTTGCCACACGAGCAATCCGTTTTACTATGCAACAGTTGATGATCAATGGCATTAAATATGAACGCATTGCTGGAGAGGAGTATGAAATGCGTCTGTTTGAAGACCAAGAAATTTCAGGCTTTATTGACAATATGCTATCGGTCAATCGCTCAATTTATGATGCGATTCAATATCAGTCTGATACAGAACGACAATTTGCTGAGATTTTAGATGGACGGGAAGACATCAAATTGTTTATCAAACTTCCATCCTGGTTTAAGGTGCAAACTCCAATCGGCGCTTATAATCCTGATTGGGCAATTGTTAAACAAGTTAGTGAAGATGAGCAAAAACTCTATCTCATTCGAGAAACAAAAGGCGCAAAAGATCAGCTAAAACTACGAGTCGGTGAAGGCGCAAAAATTTATTGTGGTCAACAGCACTTTGATGTATTAAGTGTTGACTTTGATGTGGTTACAAGCGCTTTAGAAATCTAGCCATCTCGTAGGAGACATTACTCAAAGCACCGTATTTATTAAACATAATCTTAAAAAACGATGATTCATTACGCTACAGTTACTTGGACAGGTCAGCGCCGGTTTTTCTGTAAAATAGGGTCAAAGCCAAAGCCAACTGGAGAAAACTAAGAAAACGGCGCTAGACTTTTGAGAACGGCGCTTGTCGCCGAGAGGTCAGCCTATGAGGATTCCTAAAGACTTAATCATTCCAGAGGCTAAAATTACCTCTTGTTTATTAGTACAGAAGACCCGAAATGACAAATCTAAATTTCTAGCTCAGGCTGGATTTACCCCGCAAAACCCAGACGCCCTGAAGACCGCTATTCAAACACAAGCTCTAGCAAAGGAGGCAATTGAAGAAAAAAGCAATGAATACGGAACTTTTTACCAAGTTGACGGCGCTCTTATCGGCATTAATGGTGTAAATTTATTAGTTGTCACCGTTCGGTTGCGCAGACGAATCGATGGCAAATTCTAGTTTGTAACGCTCAAACCGTTAAAGGAGTCTTAAACATGACGATCGAGTTGTATCAAGAGGTCGCGCTGACCTGCGACT
>JBKCES010000140.1:0-18671 GCA_046304295.1 Cyanobacteriota bacterium
GAACTCGTAGCGACAAGTAATTAGAATCTTGTGGTTAGTTCCCGTTTCTTGGATTGCTGTGACTAAAGCCTCTAAAATAGGGGCGACTTGAGCCTTAAGAATGTAGCGACCGTCCCGGGGTTCGAGATTCCATTCAAAGTCATCGAGAATTAAGAGAAATGGTTTTTCTCCCAGTTCAGCTAATCGACTGAATAGGTAAGATAATCGAGTTTTTAGCGCAACTTGTCTATTATCCAAATAAGTAATTAGTTCCGTAGTTGAAGGATTTATCAGTTTATCTTTTAACTTTCTTATCAAATAAACTTCATCAATTTGTCGCCACCAGAGAATCTTTTCCGATTCAGGCAGTCTCTCCCATAGTCGAGAGGCGATGCTACTTTTTCCCCAGCCCCCCATACCGTGAATAAGCACCCCGACCTTTTCCCAATCGGTTTTCAGCGTTCGCAAACAATTCTGTAACTGGCGGCGGCGACCAACAAACTCTTCTCTCTTGACGACCCTGAGCCGATTTTCATCATCTCTAAATTCGTTGGTAATGGTTGGTTTTGGCAGTTGTTTGCGTTTCGGCGTCCTTAAAGGAGTTACAAGAGCTTGGGGGAGAGTTTTTCCCACATACAAGCGCAGTTTATGCCAATCTCGTGCTTTTTGGGCAATTAAGGCTCTATAGGTGGCGGATAGGGCATCAATTATCGCTCCCCCTTGGGATAAATGCCCGTACAATTCCTTCGCCGCTCTGGTTGCATCTGTATCTCGAACTCGTTCTCCCCAACCGAAAACAGCCTTTGCCCCCAAGTTTAAAAATTCTTCCGCCATCGAGGGGACTGCGCTGTCGGCCCCATAACCTGTACGGCAACCAGAGAGGAAAATTAAAGGCGGCAAAGAAGAATGAGCGATCGCATCATAAATGGCATGAGCGTCGCTATCAACCCGGTTGCCATACTCATCTTCGGTGAAGAAGTAGGGCGTTCCCTTCCGATGAATCGCATGGCCCATTAAGTGAAACACATCGAAATAACCTTGTTCATATTCTCTAACGACATAGCCTAACTCCCTTAAACAACCGCTCTCTTCTACGACTAAGTTCACCGGAGTGCGTTGGGTCGCGGCTAAAATTTGCCCCTCTTCCGCCTCGTAATCCAAGACGGGTTCAACACCTAACGGTGAGGTAGCCATGAACAGCAAGTTAAGGGGGCGGTTTTGGGCGAGGTTGGCGCTCTGGATCGGGCTTTTATCGGACAACCACCGCACCGGAATGATGGCGGGTCTTTTCTCTACCAGAAAACCCTGCCCATCGTGTAGGAGTTCCCAGGGTAGATGGGCTAATCCTTGGCTGGCGCTGATAGCCAGAACGATTACCTCTCCCCTGTGGCTCTCTAACTCGTTCTGGAGGATGCGCTCCGTACCATCCAGCCATTGATATAAAGCTTGTCCTGTTTTACTGTGGTCTTCTGGTAAACGGGTGTAGTAATCGGTGTCAGCCCTACCGCTCAGATTTTTGATTTCACTCAAGGATCTTGTGGAGGTACGAGTCTGGTTTGGGTTATCCCAGAAAAATCGGAACTCAACGCTATTACTGCCCCTTTCCTGAAGATCAATATGCAGTATCTTCATGATTTTTCCTGTTCCAAGAGTCTTTGCAGTTGCTCTAGGGTAGCATCCTTGAGCAGGAGACGATCGCCATTTTTGCTCACAATCAAAACCCGCTCGATCTTGGGGGTTTCAGGAGAGTCAAGCATGTTTTGCTTTAACTGGTACAATTTCTCGGCGATGGTGATCGTTCCGCCAATAATCCCGATGATAGTGGCGATAGTGGCAAGGGTTCCCTCCCTCTCCACTTCAGAGAAAACTTCGTAGTCGCCCTGCACCCCATTTATATCTAGGATCTCCTGAGCGATTTTGACCGCATCCTGGCCTTGAATCTCTATCTGCATTTGGTGTTTTGCCGTTACAGCTCTGGCGGCGGTGAGAAGTTTGGAAAAATTTTATTCCGGCGGGCAGAGACAAGCAATTCGTTTACAGGTATTGCTAGCCCCGCCGTTCCAAGGGGGGGATCGCCATTGAATTGCCTTCACCCCCCATTTAGGACTGCTATAGGAATTCTGGTCAAATTACCCCGGACGATGGCCAATGGTTTTTTGGAAAGCCGGGCGGGAGGTGAGGCGCTGGACGTAGGCCGCCACCTGGGGATAGTCGTCAAAGGTGAGCTTGAGCATGATGGGCACGTAGGCCAAAATGGAGCCGACGGCCACGTCCGCCACGGTGAAGGCGTCCCCCAGTAAATAATCTTGTTTTTCCAAAACAGTGTTTAAAACCCCCAGCAAACGGGGCATTTCCCGTTCCCGGAATTGTTCAAGAAAGAGACCGTTAGCGAGGGTGGAGTTGCCAAAGAGAACCCACTGGCTAATCGCCGCTTTTTGGGCTAAATCAGCCAATTGACCGTTTTTTTCCGCCAAATAGAGCAAAATAGCGCCGGATTCCCAGACGGAGAGATCCCCATCCACCAGCGCCGGCACTTTGCCGAAGGGATTAATGTCCGTAAAGGGCGCTTGACGGTGTTCGCCGGCCTTGAGGTCGAGGGAGACAAATTCGTAGGGAAGTGCCAGTTCTTCTAGGTACCATTGAACGATGGAGGCCCGACTTTGGGCGGCGCCGTAGAGCTTAAGCATAGGGATTCAGGCAAAACCTAAAGGGTTTGGTGGGTGAGGGGATGTTGTTTGACGTTATCTTCCGGGCGAACCAGATGGGCGGCGTTGAGCACCCGTTTCCGCTCTAGGGAATAGTTGGGCGGTTCGTAGGAGTCCCCCAAAGGAATCAACTCCCGACTCTGGGGACGACTTTTGTAGGTGCGGGCCGCGGCCAGCAGGCGCTCCTGGAAATTCTCGCACCACTGGGCATCGGCGGGGAAAGACGGGGGTTTGGGGAACTCCGTAGCGGGGTCAAGCCCCCCAAGGGGAACCGCCACTAACTGTTGATAGGAGGTGGGCACGTCCTTAAAGATGGCCTCCAGCGCCGCGGAGGGCACCGGCTCAATCACCTCGATGGGATGGAGGGCGCCGTCCTCCCGCAGAAAGCAGGTGGCTAGCCCCAAAACGCAGTAGTCGTCGGGGCTGAGGTCGGAGGCGGGGGAAATGGCGGTCATGGCGTCCAGGCGGGAAAACTCCTATAGGGTAGCAAAAACCCGGCGGGCCGCCGCTAGGGTGTCCTCGATTTCCGTTTGACCGTGGGCTAGGGAGGTAAAGCCCGCCTCGAATTGGGACGGCGCCAGATAGACGCCCGCTTCTAACATGCCCCGGTGGAAGCGGCTAAATTTACTCAGATCCGCGCCTTTGGCGTCTTCGTAATTACGGACGGGGCCGGGAGCGAAGAAGAACCCGAACATGGCGCTGAGGGAGCCGCCGCAAACCTCGTGACCGGCGTCTTTCGCCGCTTGCAGTAACCCCTGGCTGAGTTGATGGGTCACTTTTTCTAAATATTCGTAGGTTCCCGGCTTTTGCAGTAATTCTAGAGTTTTAATACCCGCGGTCATGGCCAGGGGATTGCCGGAAAGGGTGCCCGCTTGGTACATGGGGCCAGCCGGCGCTACCATCGCCATGATGTCCTTGCGACCGCCGTAGGCGCCGACGGGGAGACCTCCGCCGATGACTTTCCCCAGGGTGGTGAGATCCGGGGTAATGCCAAATTTGGCCTGGGCGCCGCCGTAGGCGATACGAAAGCCCGTCATCACCTCGTCGAAAACCAGCAGGGCGTCGTAGTCCTGGGTCAGTTCCCGCAGTCCTTCCAGGAAACCGGCGTCGGGGAGAATAAAGCCCGCGTTGCCGACCACCGGTTCCAGGATCACCCCGGCGATACTGTCCGGGTTTTCGGCGAAGAGCGCCTTCACCGCCTCTAGGTCGTTATAGGGCGCCGTGAGGGTGCTGTTGGTGGTGGTTTTGGGCACGCCGGGTGAGTCCGGCAATCCTAGAGTGGCGACGCCGGAGCCGGCCTTGACCAGGAACATATCGGCGTGGCCGTGGTAACAGCCCTCGAATTTAATCACCTTCTCCCGTCCCGTAAAGGCCCGCATCAGCCGCAGAACCGACATACAGGCCTCGGTGCCGGAGTTGACAAAGCGCACCATTTCAATGCTGGGCACGGCGTCGATGACCATCTCCGCCAGAATATTCTCCTGGACGCAGGGAGCGCCGAAACTGGTGCCTTTTTTCAGGGCTTCTTCCAGCGCCGCGATCACCTCCGGGTGGGCGTGGCCGCAGATGGCCGGGCCCCAGGTGCCCACATAATCGATGTAACGATTGCCGTCCACGTCCCAGACATAGGCGCCGTAAACATGGTCGAAAACAATGGGCTGGCCCCCCACGGATTTAAAGGCCCGCACCGGGGAGCTAACCCCGCCGGGCATCAAGGTTTGGGCGGCGGCGAAAATTTCTTCTGATTTCTCGGTCTTAAAAGGGACTGCGCTAACCAAGGGAGCGTCTCCTGAAATAATTTTTAGGGTGTGTTCTTATTCAGCCGTTTCCCCAACGTCGGGTTTTGACTGTCTCCACTTTACCGATTTTTGGCTCATGGAATCGGGGTGATAGCATGGGCTAGCCCGACCGCCTTTACCTTGTAACCATGCCCGTCTGGAATCCCCGCTACGGCCAACCCCTCTCCATCGGCGCCGTTACGCTTCATAGCCGAGTCCTACAAGCGCCTCTCTCCGGGGTGACGGATCAGATTTTTCGCCGCCTCGTCCGGCGCTACGCCCCCCAGTCCATGCTCTATACGGAAATGGTCAGCGCGACGGAAATTCACCACCTCCGGCGCTTGCCCCAGGTGATGGCCATCGCGCCGGGGGAAGCGCCGATTAGTATCCAACTCTTTGACGGTCGCCCGGATTTCATGGCCGCCGCGGCCCAAAAAGCGGTGGCGGAGGGCGCCCAGACCATTGATATTAATATGGGCTGTCCGGTCAATAAAATCACTAAAAAGGGGGGTGGCTCCGCGCTCTTGAGAGATCCGGATCTGGCGGTCTCTTTGGTCAAGGCAACGGTGGCCGCCGTTAATGTGCCGGTGACGGTGAAAACCCGCCTCGGTTGGAGCGAAGGGGAAATTCAGATTGTGGATTTCGCCCGGCGTTTGGAGGACGCCGGCGCCGCCCTTTTAACCCTCCACGCCCGCACCCGCTGTCAGGGTTACCAGGGGCCGGCCCAGTGGTCTTGGATTACCCAGGTTAAAGAAGCCCTCAGTATTCCAGTCATTGCTAACGGGGACATTACCTCCCTCGACGCGGCGCTGGCCTGCCTCGAAGAAACCGGCGCCGACGGGGTGATGTGCTCTCGCGGCGCTTTGGGTAATCCTTTCTTGGTGGGGGAAATCGAGCATTTTTTCCGCACAGGGGAAGTTCGCCCTGCCGCGACTCCAGCGGAGCGCCTGACCTGTGCGGCGGAGCATCTGCGCCTACTTTGGGAAGAAAAGGGACAACGGGGCCTCTTTCAAGCCCGCAAACATCTGGTGTGGTATTGTCAAAGCTTTCCCGGCGCCGCCCGTTGGCGAGAGCGGTTAGCCCAGATTGAATCCGTGGCGGAGGGAGAAGACCTCTTGGGGCAAATTTTGACCGCCCTGGGGGAATCCGAGGGGTGCTGTGAATTGGCTTAAGGCGCTGGCTCTACTCGGTTTTCTGGCTCTAACCCCCCCGGCCCTCGGCGCCGACCCCCTACGGGTGGGAATTCGACCGGCGCCGCCCTTTGTCATCATCCCCGAGCCGAATCAGTATAGCGGTGTGGAAATCGACCTCTGGGAGCAGATCGCCCAGGGGCAGGATTTGGAGTATCAGTACCTCGTCTATGAAGATTTAGAGCAGGGATTACAGGCTCTAAAAGCCGGTCAATTGGATCTCTTCTTCGGCGCCGTCCCCATTACCGCGGAGACGTTAGCTCAGGTTAATTTTTCCCAGCCCTACCATCAATCTCGCCCGGCGCTGTTACTCCGGGCGGAGCCGCCCAATCCCCTCGCCCTCCTCCATCCCCTCCTGCGGATCGCCATTGGCGGCGGCTTTATCGCCTTTCTCTGTCTCCATACCCTCTTCGCCCACCTGATCTGGTTAGCCGAGCGCCGTTGCAACCCGGAGCAATTCCCGCCCCATTACGCCCGGGGCATCCGAGAAGCCCTTTGGTTTACCTCCGTCACCATGACCACCGTGGGCTACGGCGATAAAGTTCCCCTGACCCCGGCGGGGCGCCGTCTTTCCTTTGTCTGGATGTGGGTGGGGATGGCGCTCACCTCTTCCCTCACCGCGGGCATCGCCTCGGGATTGACCCTTTCCTTTAGCCAAGAATTGACGGCAGAGTTTAACCACCGCCAACTGTTAGCCCAAACCAAAGTAGCCGTCCCCCGCCAAACCCTGATTCCCCCGGCGCTGAAGGGCTATCCCGTGCGTTTAGTGTTGACCGATTCCCAGACCCAAGCTCTGGAGCTACTCCGGCGCCGTCAAGTGGAAGGCCTCTTTGGCTACGCCGATGCCCTCCGCTATTGGCAGTCCCGAGTTAACCAACCCGCCACCCGTTTTGTGCCCCTGCCAGTTCCTCCGGTCGGTTACGGTTTCGCCCTAGGGGTTAAATTTCCCCTAACTCGGCGCTTGAATGTGGCGCTGTCTCAAAAGCAGGAAAGCGGCGAGTTAGAACTTTTGCTCAATCGCTATCTGCCGCTACCAGGGAACCCGGGCCGTAACCCGAACTAACCAGGGATGACCCCACCAGAGCAGGGCAATAAAGGCCGTTACTCCCAAGTAAGCGGGTTTTAAAAATTCCTCTAGTTTTAAACTCTGGCGTCCTTCCCAGATAGCCTGAAAAGGAATCACGGAAGTGCGGGCCTTAACTTTGAGAAAGGCATCGCCGTATTTGTTGAACCAGCGCCGGTCGCCGTGCCAGACGGCGAAACTGTGGTGGGCGATTAAACCCAGGGAGGTGAGGAGGGTAAAGGTGGTTCCCAGCCAAAGACTATGGGCTAGACACCAAATCACCTGGCCCACCAGTTGGGGATGGCGACAAACCCGAATAATCCCGGTTTCGTACAGGTGAATTTCCGGCTTTTGTAGCGCCGCGATTTCCAGCAGGTTAAAGGTGGCGGGGTAGAGGAAAAAGAAGGACAGCGCCGACAGACCCCAGACCAAGGGCTGAATGCCCGGCGCTCCCTGTAGGTTCCAAAGGCGGGCGCCGTCGTAGCGGTGATTAAAGAAATAGATAATTAAAACCGTCGCCAAAGGAATACTCACTAGGGCAAAGAGAACCCGATAGCCCCTCGCGCCGATTTTAGACTCTCCCCAGGGCCGGAGCGCCGCCAAGCCGCTGTGGGCCAGGGCAAAGGTCAGGAGGAGCAGGGCCATAACGCCGTGACTGGGGGTGAGCATCGCTTTTGTTTGACCGAGGAAGAAAAATTGTTAGAGGGGAACATCTCGGATTTGTCGGGCGCTCTGCTTCCTTCATCCCCCAACCCCTTCTCCCAGAACGGGAGAAGGGGAGGTAAAGTCCCTCTCCCTCTTTGGGAGAGGGATTTAGGGTGAGGGTCAAGGTTTAAGCCGTAGTAGTTGCAAAAGTGAGCGGTTCCCGTATCAAAGACCAGAATAGACCTTAGCCTATCCTTGCCGACGGCGCCGGGTAAAGGGGGTTAAAAATTGTTCCCCCCCTTATGCTACTGTCAGTTTTGACGGGGATTGCCCCCTAAACCCTACTCCTCTGCGGGTCTCTGCCCATGTCAGATATTCCCTTTACCTTGGATCAGTTGCGGATTTTGCGGGCCATCGCCTCGGAAGGCAGTTTTAAGCGGGCGGCGGACACCCTCTACGTGTCCCAACCCGCCGTTAGCCTCCAGGTGCAGAATTTGGAGAAGCAATTGAACGTGCCCCTCTTTGACCGGGGCGGGCGCAAGGCCCAACTGACGGAAGCGGGCTATCTGCTCCTCCACTACGGCGAAAAAATTATTACCCTCTGTCAGGAAACCTGCCGGGCCATCGAAGATCTACAAAATCTTCAGGGCGGCACCCTGGTGGTCGGCGCTTCTCAGACTACCGGCACCTACCTTCTGCCCCGCATGATTGGCCTCTTTCGCCAAAAATACCCGGAAGTGGCGGTGCAACTTCAGGTTCACTCCACCCGCAGAACCGCCTGGGGCGTGGCTAATGGTCAGGTGGATCTGGCCATCATCGGCGGCGAAGTCCCCACGGAACTCCAGGATGTCTTGCAAATCATTCCCTACGCCGAAGACGAGTTGGCGCTGATTTTACCCACGACCCATCCCCTGGCGAAACTGGAAACCGTTCAGAAAGAAGACCTCTATAAGCTCAAATTTATTACCCTCGATTCCCAATCCACCATCCGCAAGGTCATTGATAAGGTCTTAACTCAGGGAGAAATCGACACCAAGCGCCTGAAGGTGGAAATGGAACTCAACTCCATCGAAGCCATCAAAAACGCCGTCCAAGCCGGTTTAGGCGCCGCCTTTGTCTCCACCACTGCCATCGAGAAGGAATTGGAGATGAAGGCGCTCCACTGCGCCACCATTCGGGACGTCACCGTCCGCCGCACCTTGTCGGTGATTTTGAACCCCAGCCGCTATCGTTCCAAAGCCGCTGAGGCCTTTATCCAGGAAATTTTGCCCCCCTTCGCCACTCTGCCGGAAGCGGCGCCGAACGCCCATCCAACCTCCCGGCCGGTGGTGGTGGAAAATGATTTAGTTTAGCCGCGCCTCAAAACCCAAATTTGTTCCGTCTCCCAGGCGCCGTCGTAAAGCTTATCGCCGATCTCGTAGCCCAAGGTTTCGGCCCAGGTTCGCCAAGTTGAGACGGTTTCCGGGTAATCGCTCTGGGCCATGTGGCTAAACGCCGCTGTTTTGACCGCCTCGTCCACCTCCCGCCAATGGGTCTGGATAATATCTTGATAGCGGGCGAGGTAATTCTCCCGGCTTTGCCCTTCTTGGCGAAAAATATCGACCCAAATCAAACGACCGCGGGGATTGAGGCGGTTGCGGGCTTGGCTTAAAAAGGTTTGTTTCTGCTCGGCGTCGAGGTGATGGAGGCAAAAACTGGCCAGAATAAGATCAAAGGTTTGTTCAGTTTGGGCCATAAACTCCGTGATTTCCGCCGTCTCAAAAAACAACCGCGGCGCGACTCCCTGTAAATTTTCCTCCGCCCGAGCCAGCGCCTGTTCCGCCAGATCCACGCCGCAATAGGCGCTGAGGTTAGCGCCTTCAAAAACCCGACGGGAAAAGACCCCGTCCCCGCACCCCAGATCCAGCGCCGTCAAGGGTTCCCGAACATTCTCCTGTAAAAATTGATTTAAACATTGGGCGATTTGGCGATGATCTAAGTAATTATGCTCAAACACCTGTTGGTAGACGCTCCAGGCGTTGAAAAAATCCGCTACGGGGGCTAGGTCGGGGGTCATGGGTCAATAACCTCTAGGGGTGATCAGTAAATCTTGATAACGACGGGTGGCGCTGTTGCCGATGAGAACCACCGTTAGCATATCAATGGAATGGGTCAACAGTTGGGCCAGGGTGGTCAACGTAATCTGTTCTTCCTCTCGGTAAACGCTCCGGGCCAGAACCACCGGGGTTTCCGGCGCTCGCCAGCGCAGAAAAATCGCCTGGCAGTCCCGGATTAACTGGACGCGGGTTTGGGATTGGGGATTGTAAAGCGCCGTGACGAAATCCGCTTGGGCCGCGGCCTCTAGGCGCTGGAGAATTTTCTCTCGGGGGGTTAACAGGTCGCTTAAACTAATGGAGCAAAAGTCGTGCATCAACGGCGCTCCGGCTTTAGCCGCTGCGGCCTGCAACGCCGTAATGCCGGGAAAGACTTCCACTCCCGGATTTTGCCCTTCCCAGTCCTGTTTTTGTAATTCCTCCAGAACTAACCCCGCCATGCCGTAAACGCCGCAGTCGCCGGAGGAAATCACCGCCACGTTTAACCCCCGCTGGGCTAGTTCAACCGCTCGCTGACAGCGTTGCCGTTCCTGGGTGATGGGGTAAGCTTCCACAATTTGCCCCGGACGCCGGAGCGGCGCCAGCAGGTCTAGGTAGAGTCCGTAACCGATCCAGACCTGAGCCTGTTTCAGCGCCGACCGGGCCGCGACCGTTAATTGATCCAGGGCGCCGGGGCCGCTTCCCACTAACCAGAGAGCGCCGGGCCGGGGGTTAAATTCCCGCTCCGCTAGGGCGATGGCCCAGGTGCAGGCCTCGGCGCCGGCTTTATAGATCTGTTTAGCAACCCGTAACTCCTGATAGCCGTAGGGAGCGGCGCTGGCGATGGCCGCGGCTTCCGCCACGCTGGGGGTGCCCACTTCTTGGTTAACCGCCTCGGAGGGATTGGGGACGGGGATGGCGTTTAAAACCTCCGGGGCAAAGGTCTGGAAGGGTAACGCCAAACGGGCCGCCAGTTCCAATAATCCAACTTCGTCCGCCTTCAGATCGAGGCTAGCCAATCCCGCCAGCGCCGCTTGGGCCAGACCGAACTGAGCCAAAACCGCCTCTAAACTCTCCGCCAAAAAATCGGCGCCGGCGCCGCGGGTACAGCCGACCCCGGCCCAGAGCAAACGGGGATGCCAGTAGGCTTGGGGCCTTGCCCCCGGTTCTAAAGCGGCCGAGCGGAGCGTAATCCAGAGCCGTCCCCCCAGTTCTTTACCGTCTGGTTCAAAACGTAAGGGTTGGTCTGGGGGTAAATGCTGTTGCCAGAGGGGATCTCCCCCTTCCTGGATCACTTCCACAACCTCCCCCCGGGCCTGAGCGGCGCTGATGCCCGTCCAATCCCCGGCGCCCCGGCGCCAGCCCCAGGGTTCCCCGAGGGTGTCTAAGGGCGCATAGCCCAAGGTCTGACCGGCGCCGGAGAGAATGGCCTCGGCGCCGAGTTGTTCCGCCACCCCCTCCGTTAATCGGTCGCCCTGCCCTTGATGCCCCCCGGAGAGACAGAGCGCCCATTTCCCCGCCAAATCCACCACCACCACCGCGGGATCGGTAGCTTTGTTTTGTAATAGGGGCGCAATTAAACGAACGACGGCGCCGACGGCTAGGGCGAAAATCAGCCCTTCATTTTCTCGCCAAAGGCTCGGTAAGCAATCCTTCAAAGCGCCGGGATAGACCTGGGCTGAGGGGGTTGCCGCTAGGGAGGGGGGAACGTAGAGGGGCAGGGGCAACGGCGCTAAGACTTGAGCGCCTTGGGGGCTAAGGGCCAGCGCCGCAAGGGGATGAGTAGGAGGCAAAACGGTGAAAAATTGAGAATTTTGGGGTCTTTCACATCGTACTAGAGGGATCGTCGTTTCGGCGCCGGGCCAGCCTTGACTTCTCCGTTAAGCGGCGCTATATTTTCTTGAGTAGTTGTAAAGTCCTTTTAAAGGAGGTCATTTACAGTACGCTAATCTGTCTAACAGGCTTCTGGGTATGATATACGGAAAACTTCGTGAGATCATGCTGAAATGGAGTGATATTCCGAAGGTTCTCACATATCGTTACTGTAGAAAGTGCTATACGGAAAGTTTCCGTACAATCCCTAGTTATGCTCTTAAGGTGGTATAGCAGTCGCAAGTGAGTTGTAAAATTTCAAATCCCCGAACCCTTACGGGTAAAGACTTTGAGCAGAGGACGATTTACAACCTAGATGTGACCGCTATAGCTTTCAGTCGTATAATTTTGTCATGCTTATATACTCATTCTCTGGTTTTCAATGGACATCAACCTTGCGCTTGGAATCTTGGGGGTTCTACTCTCTGTTGTTAGCATTGCATATGCCATATATGTGGCAATCAAGAGCAAACGAGAAAAGATGCTTTTATATGATATTGCATCGCCTGCTGCCATTGCCGACATTGCCCCAAAGGAGAGCAATCATTCTATCAAGATAATATACGAAAAACCCGGATGCCCTTCAGAGACTGTTGACGGTGTCTTCGTTCGCTTTGTCAGATTCACCAATTTTGGCCGCATGCCAATAAGAAAAGAAGATTTAGCTTACAGCGATCCTCTACGTATTGAAGTCACGGGCGGAAAGATTCTTGACATGTCTCTCGTAAGCGTAGTGCGGGAAGTAAGCAGGATAAAGTTGGGGCCTGTGAGCGAGTTGGGCAATAGTAGTGTTGCGCCCATAGACTTTGACTTCCTCGACCATATGGATGGAGGTCTTATCCAAATTGTTTCAGATAGCCTTAATACTACAGTGGCGATGCGTGGGACTGTTGTTGAAATGCCCCGTGGAATTAAAATGGGAGTTCCATCATACTATTCAATAAGTATAGAAGGACCAGCGGCTGCTCTGTTATTCGTAACGTGGCTTGCGCTCCTTGTCGCAACACCATTTGTCTTCTGGGTTGTCATGGGATCTTGGGCTAATGTTTGGTTGATGTTTGTGCCTATTATTTCATTGGCGTTCCCCCTCATAGTTCTTGTATCTGTCGGTGCCCTACTCGGTGTTAGTCGTAGGAGTGCCAAGTTTCCTAGCCAACTTACTCTTCCCCGGTGGTACAGATCGGTTGAATTGCCCGCATCCAGAAGATCTCCCAGATGACAGCCAGTTGCAAGTTCTCTGTTGGTCAGGGTCAGTGGCATAACATCAAGATGCAGAAGACGGGGCCGGAAGATATCGGCAGGTCCAAAGCTGAGGCCAGTTTCTGATCTTAGCGTTATACTGCCTCAAGCGATCTGCCGGAAATTGCTTAGTGCGAGCGCCGCTCTTGTAGGGTGCGTTACTCAACACACCTTTTGTATTGATCAAGATGATTCTTAAAATGATGATGAGTGACTTACGGCGCCGAAGTTTCAGCCCTTCTCCGGCGCTGGTTCTGTCATCCGGCGCTGTTGGTTTTGGGAAAGATTGGTTAGCGCCCTATAGCGGCGCTGGGCTGGGCTTGACTTCTCCGTTAAGCGGCGCTTACGGCGCCGAAGTTTTAGTCATTCTCCGGCGTGGGTTCGTTCATCCGGCGCTGTTGGTTTTGGGAAAGATTTGTTGTCGGTCTATAGCGGTGCTGGGATAGGCTTGACTTCTCCGTTAAACGGCGCTTACGGTGCCGAAGTTTAAGCCATTCTCCGCACTGGTTCGCTTATTCGGCGCTGTTAGTTTTAGGCAAGATTTGTTAGCGCCCTATAGCGGCGCTGGGCTTGACTTTTCCCTTAAGCGGCGCTTACGGCGCCGAAGTTTTAGTCATTCTCCGGCGTGGGTTCGTTCATCCGGCGCTGTTGGTTTTGGGAAAGATTGGTTAGTGCCCTATAGCGGCGCTGGGCCGGACTTGGCTTCTCCGTTAAGCGGCGCTTACGGCGCCAAAGTTTCAGCCATTCTCCGGCGTGGGTTCGTTCATCCGGCGCTGTTGCTTCTGGGACAGATTAATTAGTGCCCTATATCGGCGCTGGGCCGGGCTTGACTTCTCCGTTAAGCGGCGCTTACAGCGCCGAAGTTTCAGCCATTCTCCGGCGCTGGGTCGGTCATCCGGCGCTGTTGCTTCTAGAACAGATTAATTAGCTCCCTATAGCGGCGCTGGGCTTGACTTCTCCGTTAAGCGGCACTTACAGCGCCGAAGTTTCAGCCCTTCTCCGGCGCTGGGTCGGTCATCCGGCGCTGGTGGTTTTAGGAAAGATTTGTTAGCTCCTTATAGCGGCGCTGGGCTGTGCTTGACTTCTCCGTTAAGCGGCGCTAGGATTTCTGCGACGATTGAAAACTTCTTATTTTTACTATAGCAGTCACATTTAGGTTGTAAATTGTCCTCTGCTAAAAGGTTCTTCCCGTAAGAGTTCCAGTGTCTAGGATTTTACAAATCATTTGCGGCCGCTATAGTCTCATGCTTCATTCGGCTGGATAGCACTTTGCTTGCTCAAAGAGACGTAATTGTTTTGAGTGATGGACTATTTCCTGAGCCTCACCTGACATAATTTCTTCATATAAAAGCTTAATGTCATCTTCATCTGCGTCTTTTTCCATAAAACGAAATGCAGATGCCGCAAGATATTGAAGCTCTCTCTCAAAAGCTAACCAATACCTATTTTCTTGTTCAGCAACAAATCCAGTTGTGTTCGAGCCTGCAAAAATATCAACGACTAGATCTCCAGGCTCAGTCAGAAAACGAATAAAAAATTCTGGAAGTTTGCTAGGAAATCGTGCTGGATGCGCTTTCAAACCTAAAGTTTTGCAACCCCTAAGGTATTGACCATTTGACTCAGAATTAGGAATTTGTAAAAGGTTAGAAGGAATTGCACCTCCATTATCCTTTCCAAAAGCTTTACCAATATCATGTCCAGATGGACGTTTTTTAGGATCGTAAAATTTCTCTGGATCTTCCAGAAGTTTTTTCATCCTAGAACTATATTCTGTTAAAACTTTGGTTACATCAGATTTTGGAAACTCAGATTTACTGAACCACCACACTGTGTTAACAGAATCCTTTGCTCTTATTTTTTTTTTGTTGACCCACTCGATAGGACTAGGCAATTTTGAGGGATTAAACCAGTAAAAATCTTCTGCTAAGAAAAAACCAATTTCATCGCAAAAGTGAATTGGGATCCTGAAGTTATATAAGCTTCTGACTGGTTTCCCTTTTTCATAAGCTCCACCCAAATCCAAGACAAAACTGCCGTCATCTTTAAGCTTTTGATAAACAATTGCAGCAAAATTAGCAAGCCACTCAACATATTCAGTTTGTTCTTTATTGCCATATTCTTTCTTTCTCTGAAGCGCAAATGGAGGACTAGTTAAGACAAGATTAATGCTTTTGTTTGGCATTTTGCCGAGAAGTTCCAGGGAGTCACCACAAAACGATGCACCCATACCAGTCGAGTATGCAGGCGTATTGACAAGATGTCCAAGGTTTATAGGAAATTTTAATTGTCGCAAGATAACTCAACCTCAAGCGCTACTTATAGTCTGTAGACCCATCGTCACCATTATCCCAATTATGGAGATTATGTCAATCTCCAAGCCTGTGTCATCTGATGCTAGAAGACGTTTTGCGAAAAGGCTACGACAGATTCGTCAGGTAAAGGGTCTGTCGCAAGAGGCACTTGCTGACTTAGCAGGTTTGCATCGTACCTATGTAGGCTCTGTTGAAAGGAGTGAGCGTAATGTATCGATTGATAACATGGAGCGTCTCGCGAAAGCCTTGGAGGTTGACATTGCTGAACTTCTAAAGGACGAATCAGAATGATGCCTCATCCAGATAAAGCGATACTCGATGACTTATTTCCGTATATACAGCGATACCAAGAGTTAGCCACCCAACATGGCATAAACGATATTTTTCAGGATAACGGCGGTAAGATTCTTCAGGTCTTGCTAGTGACTGGATTAGTGATTTTGCCTGGTCGTGAAGGTAATGATGCTGTAGATACGCTTGGCAATGAGTATGAATTAAAATCGGTAAACATAAATTTAACAAAGAGCTTTTCAACGCATCATCACATTAATCCTAGAATTATTGAAAAATATAGACAAGTAGATTGGATATTTGCTGTTTATAGAGGAATCAACCTTATTGCTATATACAGACTGACCCCAAATGACCTTGAGGATTTTTACAGTAAGTGGGAAACAAAGTGGCATAGCAATGGCGGAAAAGATATTAACAACCCTAAGATTCCGCTAAAGTATGTGATGGAACACGGAGTCATCTTGTACACAATTGACAATTAAAACCGTCTAACGGGGGCGTTACTCAACGCACTTTTGATATTAATGAGGATAATTCTGAAAATGATGATGCGTTACTTACAGTGCCGGAATTTCAGCCCTTCTCCGGCGCTGGTTCTGTCATGCGGCACTGTTGGTTTTGGGAAAGATTGGTTAGCTCCCTACAGCGGCGCCGGGCCGGGCTTGACTTCTCCGTTAAGCGGCGCTTACGGTGCCGAAGTTTCAGCGATTCTCCGGCGCTGGGTCGGTTATTCGGCGATGTTAGGCAGTATAACGCCAAGGATTCGTTACGCAGCGCCGACACATTCCACAGTTAATCATTGCCGATTTCTGCTATAATTTACTCCCAAATCCATAATTTCATTAAGCTAAAATGGAGAGCCATCCAGAAGGAACTTATGATGAAATACAAAATTGTCCTTTATCGTTCTGAAGAAGGAATTACTATTGGCGTTCCGGCGCTTCCCGGTTGTTGGTCTGAAGGAGATACCGAAGAAGAGGCATTAACCAATATACAAGACGCCATTCGCGAGTATCTTGCCGCCTTAGAAGAACGCTTGCAAGATGGGGAAATTCGTGAAATTGAAATGCAGGTGTAACTATGCCTAGAATTCCTGGTGTAAATCACCTAGACGCAGTGCGAGCCTTGGAGAAGGTAGGCTTTCGGATCATTCGCCAAGGCAAACATATCATCATGAGTGATGGGACGCGTCAAGTCACTCTTCCAAGGCATAATCCAATTAAGGCATTTACAATGGGTGGAATTGTTCAAGATGCTGGTTTGACAGTTGCAGAATTTCGTAAACTATTATGAGCGCAATCACCTCCCCCGTAGTCCATTAACCCGATTAACGGCGCCGGAGTTTCAGCCATTCTCCGGCGCTGTTGGTTTTGGAAAAGATTTGTTATCGTTCTATAGCGGCACTGAGCTTGACTTCTCCGTTAAGCGGCGCTAGGGTATCTTAAACCGTTGTAAAGTCCTTTTAAAAGGGAACATTTAAAGTACGCTAATCTGCCTAACACGCTTCTGGGTGTGATATACGGAAAACTTCGTGAGATCATGCTGAAATGGAGTGATATGCCGAAAGTTTCCGTATAATCTCCAGTTAGCCATAGTTCAGAATAAGATATGCTATCGCTAAAATTCTAGAGATGAACCATGACTACTGCGGAATCAGTTGAACAAGCTGTTGAACAATTATCCCCAGCAGAACTTGCCAAGTTCCGTCGCTGGTTTTCTCAATTCGACGCGGATGCTTGGGACGCGCAGATTGAAGCAGATGCCGCCGCTGGAAAGCTAGACGCTCTTGCCGAGGAAGCACTTGCTGAATACCGTAGTGGTCAGGCACGCGAAATTTGAAACATTTTACTTCGCGCCGCTTCTGGAAATGTTTTGATGCGTTACCCGCAGACATTCAGGAACTTGCACGTTGTAACTATGCTTTGCTCAAGCAAAATCCAGCACATCCATCGCTTCAGTTCAAACCTGTCTGTTCAAGGTGTTTCAGGAGCGTTCGCGTGGGACTGCATTATCGGGCACTCGGTGTACCCATTCATGAGGGCGTTCAATAGTTCTGGATTGGAAGCCATGCGGAGTATGACCAGATTATTGGCTGACAAAGCGCTGAACTGACGCCCGTCCAATCTCCGGCGCTCTTGCGCCAGCCCCAGGGTATCCAAAGGAACATAGCCCAAGGCCTGACCGGCGCCGGAGAGAATGACCTCGGCGCCGAGTTGTTCCGCCACCCATTCCGTTAACCGGTCGCCCTGCCCTTGATGCCCCCCGGAAAGACAGAGCGCCCATTTCCCCGGCAGATCCACCACGACCACCGCGGGATCGGTGGCTTTGTTGACCAATAGGGGGGTGATCAAACGCACGACGGCGCCGACGGCTAGGGCGAAAATCAGCCCTTCGTTGTCCCGCCAAAGGCTCGGTAAGAAATCCTTCAAAGTGCCGGGATAGACCTGGGCGGAGGGGGGTCCTGTGAGGGAAGCGGGAACGTAGAGGGCCAACGGCGCTAGGACCTGGGCGCCCTGGGGGCTAACGGCCAGCGCCGGAGGGTGATGCGTCAGCGATAGCGTAACGCATCCTACGACTTTCGCACTTGTTGCATATAGCATGCCTAAGTGAATCATGAACAGGGTTCGATTCACGCCCCCCTTTCCAAGGGGGGTTGGGGGGGATAATCCTTTGATTGTGTTCACCACCCATTTAGGACTTCTATATACTTTGTGAGTACTTGAACTAGGGTGCTCCTCGCCGCCCTTCCTTGATTCCAAATTTAATCCAGTGTGACATGGCACCTTCGCAACTATTTTTGTAAGCTTTCGCAACGTCTGGATATTTCTCTAAATAGAATTTTGGATCAAACCCTGGACTTCCTTGACGACACTCCTTCAACTCCAAATTTTTTCCAATGACTTTTTGCCCCTTCAGTATTATGACGGCCATACTCCTCTCGTAGGTCTGAATATTTATAGCGGTGTTCAGACGTGTGAGAACACTGAAACCCTTACTCAATAAGGGTTTTAGCCGTCTTATTTGTCCCTCACCAGCGCAGACACCGCTATAGTCTGGATCAGAGTAATTCAGAGTAATGTAGAAAACTCTCAAAGACAAAAGACAAAAATTCAAAAACTCCGAGATCACGGTTTTAGTGACCAGGAAATTGCAGAAATTTTAGAAATCCCCTTAGAATTACTCAATACCGATAAATAAGTCGCTTGTAGGGGTTGTTAGAAATAGCCATAACTTACCCCAGCGCCGGAGTAGTGAAGGGAATCCAAGGGTGACTCGCCCAACGCACCAAGGGGGCGCTAACTGAAGCCTAGTCATGATTTACCTCGGCCCACTATCCCCCCCACCATCCGTCGATCAATCATCGAAGCGGTCGGCGTTCATCACTTTTGTCCAGGCGGCGACAAAATCCCGGACAAATTTTTCTTGATTGTCATCCTGGGCATAAACTTCTGCGTAGGCCCGCAGGATCGAGTTAGCGCCGAAAACCAGATCCACTCGGGTGGCCGTCCATTTAACCTGACC
>JBKCES010000141.1:0-17850 GCA_046304295.1 Cyanobacteriota bacterium
TATAGCAGGCCTAAATGAATCGTGAAAAGGTATCGTACTTTTTCAAATCAGGTAGATTAAAAAGTTTAAACTTGACAAACATCTTAAACATGCGTTTAACAATTCCAAATTTTTTGGCAAAACGACGAAACCTTCTTAGTAAGGTTTTCAGTTGTAACCAAATAGCTTCTACCGGATTCTCCTTGGGTGCGTAAGGTGCCATCTTTGTGCAAGTTATCTTCCACTGGTTAATCTCTAGATCTTTATTTTCTTCATCCAGAAATTTTCTGAAATCTTCACTGCTATGATAGCTTGCACCATCCCAGATTATTAGCAATCTTGCTGAGGGATTTAATTTTTGTAATTCCTTGATAAAGTCAATATAGCGGTGTCTGCGCTGGTGAGGGACAAATAAGACGGCTGAAACCCTTACTCAGTAAGGGTTTCAGTGTTCTCACACGTCTGAATACCGCTATAGTATTTTCTCCATTTCCTGCTTTATGCTCTTGTAAAATAAAGTCTCCAGTCACTATATTTAATGTCCTGAATCTCTCTATAGCTTTTTCCCTCTAGCACTAGTTTTACAGCTAACGCTCTTTTTAGCTCTCTTGCTGGAGGATTCTCCCTTATAACGTGTACCAGTAACAATACTTGCTGTTCTTTGGTTAGCTCTCGACCGTACATCGATAGTCGTTCCTGCTAAAAATGTTACCTCTACTTTACCATATTGATCCCTAAATTCTGTTCACCACCCATTTAGGCCCGCTATATAACTAATATCTGATAACTGAAATCTGTCTAAGGATTATTGTTGGAATTATAATATTTGATTAACCAATAACTGAAGGATAGCGCCAAAATAGCAAAGCCGAGGGAAGCCAGTTCTAAACTATGGTATTTGTTAAAATCAAAAATGATGATTTTCCGAGCTACGGCGATGACGGCTGTAATGACGACCAGTTCAATCTGCACTACATTTTTGCGGAGATAGCCGGTAATATTCTCCAAAAGCTCTAAAGCGATCAACACATTTAAAAATAGTCCAAAAATTTCCACTAGACCGCTACCAAAAAAACCGAAGGGTTCCTGAGCAAGTTGAATACTGAGAACCTTGATCAAATCAAAAATAGAAACAAAGATGACAATAATTAAACACATTGCCAACAACTTAGAAATTAACTTTTCTAAGTCGTGAATGATCTCCAAAAATCTCTCGTCTTGGAAATAAAATAAAATTTTCTGAAATCTTCTCATGGTTATTAACCTCTCAAACCCAGGACTAGGCTAGTATAGATTAGTCTGCCGGGCCCGCGAAACCCGTCGCCGCTTTCCCAATGGTTCCTCCCGCCCTTCGTCTGCCCTTAGCCGTGAGCCTCGGCGCCGTCGCCGGCGCCGTCAGTCGCTATGGCATTGTTAACGGCTTGAACGCCGGATTGGGCACCAGCTTCCCCTTTGGTACTCTCACGGTCAACCTGATCGGCGCTTTGGGGATGGGTGTTGTAGCTCGGTTTGTGGCTTCTCCAGAACGACGAGCGCTTCTGGCCACCGGTTTTCTGGGCTCCCTGACCACTTTTTCCGCCTACCAGCTCGACGCTGAAACTTTAAGCGCCCAGCGCCTAGAATTACTGTTTTTATACTGGTTCGGTAGCGCCGCGTTGGGGGTGATTTGCGTGGAACTGGGCACCCGCTTGCCCCGGAGCTGGTTAGGGCGGGGTCTTTACCGGGGTTAAAGGATGGGCGCTTATCTCCCTCAGTATCAAGCTAAACACCTGATTTGCGGTCAGGGCCGGGTCGCCCTGGTGACGGGCTGGACGGTGAAGGAATCCTTAGCTCGGCGCTTAGATCCCCAGGATTACGGTGTCATTGGCAATCTCTACAGTGCCACGAGGGGCGTTAGTCCCCTCTTGCGGAATTTACTGGCCAATCCCCAAATTTACGCCCTAGTCATTCTCCAAGCCACCAAAGAAGACCAAAACGCCGGTAGTTGTCAATGCTTACTGGACTTTTTTCAGCAAGGCTTCAGCGCCGGTCAAACCGCGACGGGACGGCGCTGTTGGCGGATTCGTTCCGCCGTAACCGGTTATATCGACGGCGAAATTTCCGAGGAAGCCTTAGAACTTCTTCGGCGCCAGATCCGGGTGGAGTTAACCGCCAACGTCGGGGAGGCGGTGGGTTTAGTCAAACAGTGGGCCGCCCAACCGGCTCCGCCCCCCTGGGGAAATCCCCAAACCTTCCCCCTCAGCGAACCCCAAACCACGGTGTTTCCCGGCCCCCGCTACGGCCATCGCCTTGAGGGGGCCACCATCGCCGCGACTTGGCTTAAAATTCTCCACCGCATTAAAACCACCGGAACCATCCGACCCACCGCCTACGGGCGCTGGCAGGAGTTGATCGATTTAACGGCCATTATCACCGACGAGCCGGAGGACTTTTATTTTCCAGAGCCGAACTATTTCCCCATCGAGCGGGAATTTTTACCGGACTACATCGCCCAAATTCTCGAAGACGCCCCCCCCAGGGAAGGGGTTAAATATACCTATGGACAACGCTTAAGATCTTGGTTTGGGCGGGATCAGATCCAGCAGGCTATCGACGCCCTCAGTGCCGACCCGGAATCCTCCCGCATTGTCCTCACCCTCTGGGATGTCAAAGATTACGACCAGAATAATAGCCCGCCTTGCTTAAACCACCTGTGGTTGCGGATTGTGGAGGGGGAATTATCCCTAACGGCCACCTTCCGCAGTAATGATATGTTTTCCGCCTGGCCCGCCAACGCCATGGGACTGCGGGCTTTGCAACGGCATTTTTTCGAGGCATTAACTAGCCGGGGGTTAGAGATTTTAACCCTCGGCCCTTTGATAATCATTAGCCAGAGCGCCCATATTTACGAAGACTGTTGGGAGCAAGCCGAGCGGCTGATCCAGACCGAGTATCCCAAACTGCATCTGCAACCGGATTATTTTGACCCCACCGGCAGTTTTTTAATTTCTCTACAGGCAGACAAAATTCTGGTGGAGCACATTACCCCCGGCGCCGGGGAAGTCGTCAATTGTTTCAGCGCCCGCTCCGCCGTTAAGCTTTATCAACTCCTCGCTGGAGCCTGTCCCAGTCTGACGGTGGATCACGCTTTGTACCTAGGCATCGAACTACAAAAAGCGGAAACGGCGCTGAAATTGGGACGCCCGGAGTTGTACCGTCAGGATGTCCCTTTCCGGCTCTAGACTGCGAAGTTTTCAGTCCCCTTCCGTGGAAGGGGCTAGGGGGGATCACCCAATGGGATTTCGTTCACCCCTCATTTAGGCCTGCTATACACGGTAATCGTTCAAAGGCGGGAACTGCGCTCGCCGAAACCGTAGGCCAATTTCTCCGCTAAGCCCTCAATCCAACGCTCGTCTTGACGGGTGTAACTGCGGGGAATATTAGCGCCGAGAATTAAAGCGCCTTGGGAACCTAGGGGTTGGCAGATTAAGCCCTGGGTATTTTCCGGCAAGTAGGTAAACTCCACTCGACCGGGGTAAAGGGGCAGATTAACCAAGTAAACCGGCTTTTGAGTTTTCAGAACCCGCTCTAGGATTGGGCCGAGTTTGACTTCCCCTTCGGCGCCGAGAATCCCCCGCCGCAGGAGGGTTTTGCCTTGGTAATAGACAACAATCGATTGGGTGACGGTGTTAGTCAGGAGTAAATGGGAGGCCCAGGCTAATTCTGTTTGTAGATCCGGGGGTAACTCCGGCGCGAGTTCCAAACCTTCGGCGCCGATGAGAGTCACGGCCTCCGGCGGTTTAGGTTGAATTTGTTGCCAGATCAGCCAGACCATCACCAGGGTTCCCGCCAGCAGAACCCCCACCACGTCGGAGCGGGATTGGGAAGGGGTTAGGCTTTCTGTGGTTAACCGGTTAACCAGGAGCAAAACACTGCCGATGACCCCGGCGCCGAGGGGAATCAGGCGAATGACGCGATTCGGGTCGCTAGCCAAGGGTTAGTCGTCCTCCCCCTGATCCAAAATTCGTTGGAAGAGATAGCCGGTGCCCCGGGCCGTGAGGATTAACTCCGGGTTGCTGGGGTCGTCCTCCAGTTTGGCCCGTAGACGGGAAACATGGACGTCCACCACCCGGGTGTCTACATGGCGCTCCGGGGTATAGCCCCAGACTTCCTGCAAAATCTCCGAGCGGGAGAAGGGTTCCCCGGAACGGCTCACCAGCAGTTCCAACAGGCTAAACTCCATCCCCGTCAGCCGCACCCGCTCCTCTCCTTTAAAGACCTGGCGCTTGTTGGTGTCGATACGAATGGCGGCGACTTGCAAAACCCCGGAGCTAGGAATGCCAGGCAGTCCGTCCTTTTCCACCCGGCGCAAAACCGAGCGAATACGGGCTTCCAACTCCTTGGGAGAGAAGGGTTTCACCACATAATCGTCGGCGCCGAGTTCCAGCCCTGTGATCCGGTCCGCCACGTCCCCCAGCGCCGTCAGCATGATGATGGGAATGTCCGACTCCTTGCGGAGTTCTTGGCAGACGCCGTAGCCGTCCAGCTTGGGCATCATCACGTCCAGTACCACCAGATCCGGCTCCGTTTCGTGGAACACCTCCAGCGCCTCTTCTCCGTCCGCGGCGGTCACCACCTCATAGCCGATCATCGAAAGACGGGTCTCCAGAATCCTGCGGATACTGGCCTCGTCGTCCACCACTAAAATTCTTTCTTTATGGCTCTCCAATGGACTCAACCCTCCTTGTGTTAAGCGCGGTTACGACTGGTAAAGCTCAAGGCGCCGTCTTATAGAATATCGCTTTCCTGGGGCTTGTCCCCCCTTAAGTTAAGGCAAAGCGCCGGGATGTGACTTAAATTTAAGCTTTTGTTTAGGATTGGGCGGGCTTAAAACTCAATCCCCGGCTGGGCTTTAACGTTCTGCTCCCGGAAGGGGTGTTTAATTAAGGTCATCTCCGTCGCCAGATCCGCCACCTCGATCAGCTCCGGGGGGGCGCCGCGGCCCGTTAGGATCGCATGGTTTAAGGGAGGTTTTTGCGCCAAACCCGCCAGGACGGTTTCAACGTTTAAATAGCCTAACTTCAGCGCCACGTTAATTTCATCCAAGAGAACCAAGCGAAACTCCGGGTTGCGAATGTAGCCCAGCGCCGTTTCCCAGGCTTCCCTCGCTTTCGCCTTGTCCCGCTCCCGGTCCTGGGTTTCCCAGGTAAACCCTTCCCCCAGCGCCAAAAATTCTAACTGCCCGGCCCAGGGACTAAAGGCCGCTTTTTCCGCCGGTTCCCAGGCGCCTTTAATAAATTGCACAATGGCCACCCGATAGCCGTGGCCCAGAGACCGCAAAACCATCCCCAGCGCCGCCGTGGTTTTACCCTTGCCGTTGCCGGTGTGGACGATGATCAACCCCTGCTCGCTTTTGGCTTGGGCTAGGCGCTCGTCCTGAACCGCCTTGCGGCGCTCCATCTTGCTCTTATACTGTTCCGGGGTCAGGGTCTCGCTCATAGGTTAAGGCGGGGTTAAGTGTAACGATTGTAACAAAACGACCAGCAAGATGTTAAGAGTTTTTATTGCTCCGGGGAAAGGGAGCGCCGCGCCCCGTAGGATCAGGGTAATAAAAACAATGTCTCCGCCCCTGTCTTGGGGGGAAAGGACTGGTCAAAGTGATGAATATTCAGAAATATTTTCAGGACTTTAGCGACGAGTATCTCAATCGGGTCGGCGCGGATTTCGATCCCGACCTGCTGGGGGATTGGACAGAGGGAGACAGCTTATTCGCAGACGGGTTGACGGACCGGGATACGGGCCTGGGCCATGTGGTGCGAGAACTGCGGATGCCCCACCTGGATACCAGTAGTTTAACCGGGGGCGACCTGGACGACGACTGGTATCAGGCGGAAGTGGTGGGAGAAGAGGCGGTGGGCGGTCAAACCCCCACCCCAGACCAAAATGTCACCGAAGGCTTACTGCTCTCCGTGGGCTTATCCTCCGTGGACGGCCAGCCCATTGAAACTTGGGATGAACTCCAAGGTAGGGACGACCGGCGCTGGGAACTGGAGCCGGAATCGGCGGAGGACTACGGAGGCTCGTCCGACGATCTCTAGGCCGGTCTGCGAGCGCCGGGTTTAGACGGCGCTTCCGCGGGCAGAAATTCGAGGTGATTGAAGAGGGTGGTTACAAAGGCGAAAAGCAAAAAGGGCAGGGACAAGACCAACACCAGCCCCACCGTCGCTAGAGCGTAAATTTGCCGGGTGCTACTCCAGAGCGCCAGCGCCGTGGCCAGGGAGAGAAAAATCACAATCAGCCAAACGATGATCTGTCCGTAAATATCCCCAAAGGTCAAGGTGCAGACCATACGGTACTTAGGGGCTTCTGGTTCCATGGAAAATTCCTCAGCGTCGGGGGAAGGGGTTCTCAAAATTTTAGACGATGTTTTCGCCCCGTCAAACTTTATTTCCCGGTTCCTGTTCCCTAACCTGCATTCCTCTGGGATGCGTTAGCGGTAGTATAACGAATCAAACCCGCATTAAGGCTACGTCTAACCCACCCTACAAACTTAAAATCTTTCGGGTTCCCCTCCCCTGAAGGGGTTAGGGGTGGGTTCTGATGACAATTTTAAGAAATATTGTCTCTTGGGTTGCAAAGCTGATGGGGTGGGTTACGCTTAGTCCGGGATAGTCTCCTAGTGACTGCCCTCTAATCTAAACCCAATAGGTAACCGATGAAGAACTTATTTACCCCCCCGTGCGGTGCTCGTCGGCGCCCTCAGTTTAACGGCGCTGTCCCTCGCTTTTTCTGCTGAGCAGTCCCAGTCCATTGTAATTGCAAACTATCAGTTTACTGGTACATCACTGGCTCCCACCACAAGCGACGCAAATGTATCAGCATCGAATGTAAATTTCACAGGTAGTAATGCCTCTCAATTTTCCTTGGATAATATTTTGGTCGTGAATGCGGCTACGGGTGCCACCAATGCAACGACGGCAGTATCGAATAACAGTTTTTTTGCCTTTACGGTTACGCCTAACCCGCTCGTCTCCTTAGCTTTGACTTCCCTAGATTTTCAAACGGCAGCAGGTAATGCTAACTTCACCAGTGACGGCTATGTTGTTCGCTCTAGTGTTGATTCCTTTGGTTCGGACTTGAGCAGTGGTTTTTATACAACACCGTTTCCAACTTTTGCTTCAACTTCTGTTAATCTCACAGCTCCCAGTTTCCAGGCTATCACTGCTCCTGTAACCTTTCGCGTGTATACATTCCGTGGTGGTGGTTCCATTCCCACCGCCACTGCAGCCTACGACAATCTTACGCTAAATGGTACGGCAACTCCCGTTCCCTTTGAAAGCGACGCCCTGCCGGTGGTGGGAAGCGCCGCATTTATGGCGGGGGGTCTCTGGTGGAAGCGCCGGCGGGGCCAAGCCAAAGTCACCGATTTTATTGCCCAAAAATAACTCAGTTTGGAAGACGTTTAATCCAGTTCCCCTCCTTGGAGGGGTTAGGGGTGGGTTAGCGCTCATAGAACCCACCCCTAACCCAAGAGCTACCGTGTATACACAAGTGTCGAGATCCCCCCCAGCCCCCCTTTGCAAGGGGGGAACAGGCAAAATGATGGCTGAAAGTCCCCCTTTTCAAGGGGGATTGAGGGGGATCAAACCCAAAAACGGGTCTTCAACCGAGATCTGTGTACACGGTAGCCTTTCCAAGGGGGGTTGGGGGAGATAACCATTGGATTGCGTTCACCACCCATTTAGGATCGCTATATAATAACAAAAAAGTTAGAAACTTCTCTGTAACGTATCAAGGTATTTTTAAGATATACTAAGTTTATAAACATTGTCAAGGCGGCTCATTGAGTAGGTGTAAGTATTGTTTTTGATCTACATAGTTTTCGACATCTTCTAACACGCATCTTAAGTAGAGAATAACACGTTTTTGCATATCAAACAGATCATTGACAGTATATAGCATTTACAAGTGAGTCATGGAGACAGTCCCTGCTAGCCCTTTACCCGTCCCGGTTTTGGAGTAGGTGGCGTTTACGTCTCGTTTGAAAATGCTATAGTTACGACCTTTTTCCGAAAAGGAGCTAAGACCATGTGCAAGATCTTTTCTTGCTTCTTTAACGACTTGCAAATCGATCCCATCTCTAATGTTTGCTCCCTGCTGCCGCCTTATAGTTACGCCATAATTTCCTAAAATTTCTCTGATTTTTTTAGCATCAAGGTTGCCAGAAAAGCTATGATCCCTAGCGGCTACAAAGCGGATAATCTCACGAGAAATTCCCTGTCCTTGTCTCCAATTTGTATCTAGAAAATTATTTCTATTGTCTGAACTTTCTGAACTTTTATTTTCTGAGCATTCTCTCAAAAGAAATTTAATAATATGTCTCTGGAATTTAGAATTAAGTTTATCAAAGGAAACGCTTTCACTGACAACACATTCATAAATGTATTTGACCGCATTTCGAGTAGTCGATTCGACTAGGTTGTATAATAGTAAAAATACCATCGCTTTCAGTGTTATTTCTAATTCTGAATTCACATCCTTGACTTTAGTTCTATGCTCATCATGGTTGCCCATGCTGAGTTTTATATATGTGGATTCAATACCCTTAAGAAAGAGGCAATATTTAACAACTTCCTTAGAGTTTTCCTTAAACTCTGGAATAAGTCGTGAATGAGTCATTGTTATAAGAGGTGATTTTTTACATACTCGATGCGGTCTCTTACCTTCTGGTTTGTACTACTAGAGTTTTTGTTGGTCAAATAGTCAAACTCTTTTGTTTTCAGAAAACTAAAATCAGCGCAGGTTAATTGTGGGTTTTGCTTCAACGCTAGGGCGATGCCAACGGAAATAGACTCAAATTTACTGCGTGTATTTGGTCTTTTTTTTATTTTCCCAGTCGAGAAGAGTTCAGGACAGTTTTCACTGACAAAAGCAATCATACTGAAAAATTCTTCGGTTAGAGTTTCTTGGGCTAGGAGCAAGCCTGGTGGATTATTTTGCTCAAGCTGGCCAAGTTCTTCATTTTTTTGAGTGAGGAAATCATCTAAGAAATCATGAACTTTGCCACGATATTCTTGATAGTTGTGAAGAAAAGCAAAAAAGCGCAGGACGTATTCCTGGGGATCTCTACGATCCTTTTGGAGCTTTGAAAAATAGCACAAAGATTGAAACCTCTCATTTTGACAAAAGTCTTGAACTAGATCCAAAAATAATCCTGGTTGGCTTCCAATTCTTTTTTCCATTTTATTCAAATCAACACTCCCGGAATTGATCCTCTCAAATAAATCTCTACGGATATCCTCATCTGTTTCTTCCGTTAGAGCGATCATTCTGAGCGTTGTCCTTTGGAATCTCTGTCGTCGAGAAAGCGGTAGCTCGCTAAACTTTAAGCCGTTGAGTTCTGTGAGTTTTTTCAGATTACTCAAAGTTAGTTCATCATTTAAGAACCTATCTAGCGTTCTAATTCTCTGGGTTCCGTCAACAATTTCTAAACGACTTAAATCCTCGGATTCAAGCTCAGCCGAAACATCGGCGACAAAAATATAGGGAATCGGTAATCCGAGGAATATAGACTCTATAAATTTAGATTGATTATCCTCATTCCAGACCATTTCTCGTTGATAATCGGGGATAAAGATTTCATTTTTATCCTCCTCCTTACCCTTAGAGTATTTTTCAACGACAACCTCAATAGGATATTCGAGAGTATCAGAACTAATAGACTTCTTTTGTTCTCGAATTTGTTCTTCAATTCGGTCAATTTTCTGCCGATTAACTTTTTGTTCGGGTCTGGGAGCGAGGTTAACCATAGAAATCGCTTGACATCAACATGCTTTACTCTGACTTGGATTATAGAGTACTTTTCTGACTCTGGCTGGAGCTAGATCTCAATTTTAAGGGAGGAGAAACCCCTTCTTTGCGGTCGAAGTCTTCGCCATCAGAGGGTCTTGCACTCTGATGGGCTAGGCAAACTAAGGCCGCAAGAGGTGCCGCAATCGTTCGCGAATCCAGTTGAGGGGATTGCTCATATCCTGATCCACAAGAAAACCGCGTTCCCGTAGGCAATCCTCATAACTCCGCAAGACATCCCTCCGTCGAGTCATTTCCTCGGCGATGATCTCGGCAAAATCGGGGTGACGTTGCAGGAGGGTTCGGAAGCCGCCGCGGGGAATCACGAACAGGGTGGTTTCCTCCGCCGCACGCATAGTAGTGGGATAGGGCACTTCCAGCAATAGGGGCAATTCGCCAAAGAACTCGCCCCGCTGAAAACTGAACAGGCGCTGGCTGATACGGTCGGTCTCGTGGATTGCGTCGATGGAGCCGCTCAGCACGAGATTAAAGCTATGGCCAGGCTCCCCTTGCCGCGTGAGCACTTCCCCTGCCGATAGACGGCGCCGGGCGCCGCTGGCGATCAACTCCCGCAAGGGACGGTCTCTAATTCCCTCTAAATGGGGCAAGTTCCTTAAAAGTTCCCTCAAGGACTCGGAGGGCGGCGCCGGAGTGGTCTCAGAGACTAGAGGGTCAGTGCCCTCTCCCAGAGCGCTAGATAACGTATTGACCAAGCGGATCTCTCGTCGAGGCGAAGCTAACTGGAGGCCCCTCTCCCGCAATCCCTGCTCAATAGCATAGTTAAGGCCGCTGAGTATCGTCTGCCCGCTGTAGATCTCAGAGGTCCACACCCTCAGCTCAAAGCCTAGACCTAGTTCTCCTTGACTGGAAAAAATAACCTGTGGAGCCGGATCGGGGTTGATGCCGGGTTCTTCGAGGGCAGCCTGTAAAAGAACCTCCGTCACTTCTAATACGTCGCTACCATGGGCAACCATCACCGCCACATCGACTCGACCGTGAGTGCTCGCATAGCTGAGGTTCTGGACTGGGCTATTGGTCAGGTAGGTATTGGGTACAATGATCTCTGAGCCTTGGAAGGTGCTGATCACGGTGGATCGAATCGAGATCTCTTTAATAAAACCAGTAGTCTGATTGAACTCAATGAGGTCACCCACTTTCAGCTTTCCTTCCATCAACAGAGTCAGGCCGCTACTGAGGTTGCGAGTCAGATCTTGCAACCCAAAACCAAGTCCCACCCCTAGCGCCCCTAAAATTACCGCCAGAGCGCCGAAATCAAGCCCCATCCCCTGGGCCACCAGCACATAGCCCAGCGCCGCCAATCCTAGGGAGCTAAGGGTCGCGATGACCTCGCGGCGACCCTCGGAAATTTGGAGCCACACCAGTAGGCGTTCCCTAAGCGCGTGTTTAATGGCTCGGGCTAAGAGACTCACGGCGACTAAGAGGGCCGTGACTTGAAGCAACCACAGCAACGAAATGGTCTGCTGTCCAAGGGGGAATAGGGGCGCGGTGAAAGCGCGGGGGAGCCAGTCTGGAATCATGCCGGCCACCGCCTAGAATTAAAGCAGGAGTTTATTTTACCACTAGGAGAAAGAGGTGATAATGAGAATGTAACTGCCGTCCTCTTGAGGGTTGTACTCACTTGTGCACTATCTTGCCTTGTTTCTTTTGGCTGTAATTGTTGCGAAACAAGATTTTTACCCATTCTTGTCGCCTCACCAGTAGGAGCCATAGGACTATAATCGGTGTTTGATCTCCTTGTTTTCAGTTTTTCTCCCCAGACTTCCCCGTGAGCGCCGCCACTATCCAACCCGCCAAAATTAGCGCCGTCCTGCCGGAGTCCATCGCCGCCGAACTGGGTTTTGAGCCGGGTGACACCCTCGTGCGGATTAATGGTGAGGCGCCGAAGGATTTGATCGACTACCAGTTTCTCTGCGCCGACGAGTATTTAGAACTAGAAGTCCTGGATCAACAGGGGCGCCGCCACCATCTGGAAATTGAAAAGGACTACGACGAGGATTTGGGGCTGGAGTTTGAGACGGCGCTGTTTGACGGTCTGATCCAATGCAATAACCGTTGCCCCTTTTGTTTTATCGACCAACAACCCCCCGGACGGCGCCAGAGCCTCTATTTTAAAGACGACGACTATCGCCTCAGTTTTCTCTACGGCAGTTACCTGACCCTGACCAATTTAACGGAACGGGAATGGGAACGGATTGAAGCGCTCCGCCTATCGCCCCTCTACGTCTCCGTCCACGCAACCGCTAAGGGGGCATGAACAGGCTGGTAAGCGTCCATGTTTAGTGATTTCAGTAAACCTTTTTGATCAGGGCACATCTGGCTTAGTTGTTGTTTTGCCAGTAACTTCTAAAGACAAAAGAATTCCTTTTCACATAAAAGTGGAACCTCCAGAGGGAGGAGTGAAAATGCAAAGTTTTATCAATTGCGAGGACGTAAGATCAATCTCAGTAGAACGACTTGAGAAGCGATGGGGAACTGTATCCTTAGAAACGCTGGTATTGGTTGAAGACAGACTGAGAATCTTAATGGGACTGTAATGAAGATAGTTTCACCAACTTGCGCTCCAAGCCCAGGTTTTAGTTTGCATTCTTCCACTGTTCCAAATCTCGTCTAGAAACAAACAATCTAGACGGACTTCTCGGTTTCGGCATAATGGTCGCAATCACCGGACTTAGATAACCTATGCCGTAAAAGGTGTTTCTCAAAGTTCCGGTGCATTGCGTTTTTTGGTTCGTTAGTTAGTTCATACGAGTGGCGAAGCAGGATGATTCTGAGCGTTACAAGATCTGGGCGACCACAGCGTAAGATTGCGGTCGAAGGGCACGATGTGCCCGTACGACAATGGATACATCGCCAACGGGAATGTTAGACCAAACAACTTGCTCGACATTATTCGATCGATCGAACTTAGTGGATCTTGTCCCCATATTCCCATGGCGTTCCCGCCCACTCGATGCTCTGACAATTAAATCTAGGTCATTTTGAAGGGCTTCTCCCGGTGGATCGGTCCAAACTAAAGTAACCTTCAGAGTCGCATTCGGTGACGAAATACTCACAGTTGTGCTTTCTTCATCACCCGTATCGAGTTCTGTTGCCTCGTCTTTGAAGGTAAGTGGTTCGGCAACAGTTGCCGCTAAATCGACTCGACCAAATCCCTCTGCAAAATTTGGAATCCTACCGCTTTCTGAAGGGACATATTGACCGCTAATGTTTTTGGCTCCGTTAATCAACATTGCTTTGACAAGAGCCGCACTGGGTTGATGACTGTGCTTGGTTTGAAAGTATTCTCTGGCCACAGCAGCGCAACCTGCTACTAATGGAGTCGCCATGCTTGTTCCTGCCAGAAAAGCATAGAGTGGATCTAAAGATTTGCCAAAAAAATCGTCAATTGTGGCATCTCGCGAAAGAGTCGAAAGAATTGCTGTTCCCGGTGCAACGACATCCGGCTTAATGCGTTGATTGCGAGTGGGTCCGCGGCTGCTGAAAGCAACCATCCCTTCTGGATCGTCAGACCATCCATCAGAGGCGATCGGTTCGCTGTTATAGCCGAGTAACGAATAAGGCTTCGACTGATCTGAGCGGTTATTTTCTGTTGCACCGACAGTGATGCAGTTTTTTGCAGTACCGGGCGAACCAATTGAACCAGCATCAATGACCCCGTTATTGTCCCTGTCAGTGCCTTCATTACCCGCAGCAAAGCAGATCACGCAATCTCGATGATTCCAGACAAATTCATCGACTTGCGTAGAGGATTGATCGTATGCCCCACTGACCGCAGCTCCCCATGAGTTGGTATGAACTCTGGCTGCGTCGTTGTCGTAGGGGACTTTGAATAAGTTGTTGAGATCGAATGGCAGTCCTCCCAATCCTCCACCGGGATCTAGAACGGATTGAACCACTAGCTTTGCTTTAGGAGCCGTACCCCGAATGGCTCCTCCCATGCTTGCCGATGTACCGTCTCCTAAGACAGAGCCAGCTACGTGGGTGCCGTGTCCGTCTGGATCGTTGGCAATCGCCCGCCCCAGTGCATAAAGCTTGATCACCCTATTCGTGAAAGCAGGATGGACATCTGTTGTCGATCCTTTATCGAAGCCAGTGTCGCAGACGGCGATGACTTGGTTAGCCCCTTCCAAACCGATACCATGCACTGTGTCAGCGGCGAGAACTCCTGCAGCTACGTTATTGAACAGTTTGGGTGCAACGTATTCTTCGATGTGTCGCAAAGTATCGATTTTGGCGAGATCTTCCAGATATTGGGGCTGAACTGAAAGCCTGACGGAATGGCTACTAAATTCGAGATCATCTGGGCTGAGTCTGGCGGCAGTGGCGACCTGTTGACGAACTTCATTGGTGATCGGGACGTTCTGGTGAAAGACGACTTCGACTTGTTTGGGCTGTTGAGACCGAGATCTTTCTATCGGTCTTAGAGTCAATAAATTCGTCATTTGTGTTGTCGGCTCAATCCCCCGTAACTCCGGCGCAACTTTAAAGTCTTCAAGGTAAACATTAACCCATTCCACATAGGGTAAGGCGCGAATGACATCCAAATCCGAAGGAGCGTAGCGACAGATGTAGGTTTCTTCTGGCACATATTCCAGTATCTCAACCTCTAGTTCCTCTAACTCACTTTTTTGAGTTCGATTAAGGGGTTGGTTTGTTTGAATGAGAATGTAGTTCGATGTAGCAGCATTAGGACTTGCTAAACGGAAACGCTGTATTTCTTCTGTCTGTTGTACTGGATCGAGAGAAATGTTATTGATAGTAATCTTGGTCATTTTTCCAGCCTCTTAGTTAAGTTGAAAATCTAGTATCATCAGACAGAAATAAAGTTCAGAACTCTCCAAAGCCTAACTAGGGGATATGCGGCGGGTGACCGTATAACACTCTAGGGCGTTGGGCAGTGAAAACAAAGATTTTTCAACAGTTGGGGACACTTTAGCGCCGTTTTTCGGGGGAGTCAATCCCCGCACAGCGCCGATGAGGGCTAACGCCGCATAACTCCGCATAGTAGATCCCCCCTTAGCCTTGCTATACAAGCATTTAGAAAAATGTAAAGTTTTATTACCGCCGCATAATGCGCCTTGTAAAATTTCAGTAAACTTAGTTGTCGTAAGCCTTGCCGGGATTATCTCCTTGGCGTTATGCCGTCCAACAGCTCCCTATGACCCAACCGGCGCCGAAGCGAAAATTCCTCGATCCAGAACCAAGCCTTGAGTGAGTTCATTCAAGCCCTCCGAGCCAAACGCCCTAAGCGACTGCCCCCGTAGCGGCGCAATTCGTCGCCATCATCTCGACAAAGGCGTTATCCCAAAAGCCGTTAAAGCCGCCGTCCTTACGGTCGGGAATGACTATAATCAGTGTTTGAACCCCTCGTTTTCAGACTTCCCCGTGAGCGCCGCCACTATCCAACCCGCTAAAATCAGCGCCGTCCTGCCGGAGTCCATCGCCGCCGAACTGGGTTTTGAGCCGGGGGACGCCCTCGTCCAGATCAATGGTCAAGCGCCGAGGGATTTGATCGACTACCAATTTCTCTGCGCCGAGGAATACCTAGAACTAGAAGTGCTGGATCAACAGGGGCGCCGCCACCATCTGGAGATTGAAAAGGACTACGACGAAGATTTAGGGCTGGAGTTTGAGACGGCGCTGTTTGACGGGCTGATTCAATGCAATAACCATTGCCCTTTTTGTTTTATCGACCAACAACCCCCCGGACGGCGCCAGAGCCTTTATTTTAAAGACGACGACTATCGCCTTAGTTTTCTCTACGGTAGTTACCTGACCCTGACCAATTTAACGGAACGGGAATGGGAACGGATTGAAGCGCTCCGCTTATCGCCCCTCTACGTCTCCGTCCATGCCACGGCGCCGGAACTCCGTAGTCGCCTACTGAAAAATCCCCGGGCCGGTCAACTCCTAGAGCAATTGGCTTGGTTCCAGGAGCGGCGCTTGCAGATCCACGCCCAGGTGGTGGTCTGTCCCGGTCTTAACGACGGGGAGCAGTTGGAAAACACGCTGTTGGATTTAGCCCGTTTCCATCAGGGGGACATTCCGGCGGTGATTTCCGTGGCCGTGGTGCCGGTGGGGTTGACCCGCTTTCGTCCCCCGGAGGACGAGTTAATCCCCGTAACTCCCGCCAAGGCCCGGGAAGTCATCGCCCAGTTACAGGCGCTCCAGCGCCGCTTTCAATCCCAATTCCAGAGTCACTTCGCCTGGCTGGCGGACGAGTGGTTTTTAATCGCCGGTCAAGCGTTGCCCCCAGAGGAACATTACGAAGACTATCCCCAAATTGGCAACGGTGTCGGCTCCATTCGCCAATTTTTGCAGGAGTTTCAGCGCCAAGCGGAGGAAATTTTACCCCCCGAGATTACTCCCCCCCGGCGCTGGACCTGGGTGGTGGGGAACGCCGTGGCCCAGGCCTTCGCGCCCTTAGTCGAGCGCCTGAATCGAGTGGAGGGGTTAACCGTTACCCTAGCGGCGCTGAATAGTCTCTATTGGGGTCAGGACATCACCGTGACCGGACTGCTGACGGGGCAGGATTTAATCCATCACCTGCAAGAGCAAGATTTAGGGGACGGGATTCTATTTCCCAGTTTGATGCTGAAACCCGGCGAAGACCGCTTTTTGGACGACTCCACCGTGGCGGAAGTAGCGGACACCCTAGGGGTTCCCCTCTATCCGGCGGAAAGTATTGCGGCGCTGTTGCGGTTAATGATTGAGTAAACTTTCGGCGCCGCCTCGGTTTCCAGATCCCGGTAAAATGTCAGGCGTATAACCCCCGGTGACTTTCCATTATGGTCTGGTCTCGACGCTCCTTCCTCCTCTTCCTCGGCGCTAGCGCCGCCCTCGCTCCCCAGGCGTTACCCAAGGCCGTTGCGGCCCAGCAGGGTGCCCGCTTCAGCGACTTTACCCCCCTTCCATACCCCCTACCCCTACCGACGGATCAGCTGACCCCGGCCCAACAACAGCGTCGACTGGCTCAGTTCACCGTCGCGGACGATTTGGTTTTGCCCGAGGGCTTTGGCTACGAGATTTTGGCCCAGTGGGGCGATCCCTTGGGGGAAAGCTGGTTTGGCTATAACAATGACTATTTGGCGCTGGTGGAAACGGGAGATCAGGCTTGGTTAACGGTGAATTTTGAGTATATTAGCTCGATTCCCTGGCGTCAGGGCTACGAAGCGGCGCTGGGGAAATCCCTGCCCTTCGACGAGGTGCAAGCCGCGTTGGCGCCGCAAAAAGGCGCCGTTAACGCCTTCGCCCTAGCGGAAACCGACCCCCTCAAAGCTCAAATTCGCCTCATCGCCGAGGCGGGCCTGCTGGATTTAGGCGTGGGGGTTCTGCCCTTGCAAAAAACCGCCCAGGGGTCTTGGCAAAAACGAGCCGCCCCCCAAGCCCGGCGGATTACGGGTCTTTCGGGTTACGCCGGGGGCGGGTATCTGACGGCCACGGGCCCCGGCGCCGCAGTGTTTAACCAAAAGCAGAAACAGGGCTATGACGACGGTTTAGGCAACCGGATTATCGGCACCTTCGCCAACTGCGCCGGGGGAACCACCCCCTGGGGTACGGTGCTCAGCGCCGAGGAAAATTTTCAAGACCAAACGCCGGAGGCGGTTTATAGCGACGGCTCTGCGGCGAATCCCGAAGCCTTGCCCTTCAAGTTAACGGAGAAGCGCCTAGAAGGATTGGGCAATGTCTTCGGACTGGCGGGCAATAAATACGGTTGGATGGTGGAAATTGACCCCAGCAATCCCCAGGATTACGGCAAAAAACACACCTGGCTGGGGCGCTTTCGCCACGAAGCGGTTTCCGTCCGGGCGGAGGCGGGGCAACCCCTAGCGGTTTATTCCGGTTGCGACCGGCGCAGTGGGCATTTCTATAAATTCGTCTCTGCGGAGACGGTGCAAGATCCCCAGGATAAAGGTAATTCTCGCCTCTTTGAAACCGGACGACTCTACGGCGCCCGCTTTAACCCCGACGGGACGGGGGAATGGATTGCCCTAGCGCCGGACACCCCGGTGCGACCGATTT
>JBKCES010000142.1:0-9234 GCA_046304295.1 Cyanobacteriota bacterium
TCTCCCAACTCCTCCCACTCCCCTAGGGTTGAACCGTAAAGAGGGTATTGTTGGGCAAGTTACTCACCGCGCGTTGGAGACTATTGAGGGATTGGTTGTAGCCAATAATGGCCTGGAGAAAGCGCCCCCGAGCGTTGGCTAAGTCCCGTTGGGCGTTGATGACGTCGGTTTGGGTGCCGACCCCGGCCTGAAAGCGCAGTCGGGCTAAGCGTAGGGCTTCTTCAAAACGAACAACGTTGGTACGAGTACTGGAGATATTTTCCTTGTTGGCGATGAGGTTGTAGTAGGATTCCTCCACATCGAAGCGGATCTGATCCCGTTGCTGGGCGAATTGGGTTTGGGCCAAATCCATTTCCCGGTAAGCTCGGCGCGCCTGGGCAAAGGCCCGACCGCCATCGAAGAAGGTCCAGCGGACTCGGGCCGCAAAGGAATAGCCGTCCACGACTCCTGCGGAGCTGTCAAAGTTGTTTTGATAGTCGTAATTTGCTAGAAAATCCACCTGGGGTTTAATAGCCGCCAAGGCGATCAAACTATCCTGCTCGCTGATTTCCGATTGCACAAGGCGCTGTTCCAATTCCGCCCGATTTTTGAAGGCCTGAACAATGCTTTGCTCTAAGGGTAACGACCAATCCCCCGCTTCTTGAATTTCATCGGCGGCGGTCAATTCCACCTGTTGCCCCACGTTTAAGATCTGGGCTAACCGGCGCCGGGCGTTGCGTTGGTCGGCGATGGAACGGGTCAGGGCTTCGTTGGCGGTGGCCAGATCCCCTTCCGCCCGCAGGACGTCAAAGCGAGTGCCGAGGCCGGCCTGCTCCAGTAAGCGGGCGTCTCGTAAACTTTGGGAGGTGTCCTCTACGGTCGCCTGGGCGATGGCCACCTGAGCGTCGGCGCCCTGGAGGGCGTAGTAGCGATCCGTGGCGTCAAAGCGAGTCTGCTCGGCGATGACTTCCACTTGAAGTTGACCGTTGCGCACCTGTTTTTCCGCTCTAGCGATTTGAGCGCCGCGCTCCCCGCCGGTGTAGATGTTATAAACTAACTGGACGGTGCCCACGGCGTTAGTGCTGGTTTCCCGTTGGAGGTTGGGCGTTCCTCCCTGTTGTTGGGCGTTTTGAGCGGCGAGTTCGTTTTGGAATTGCGCCGCTGGACTGCTGTCTCGACTCAGGGAAAATTCTGTGCTCAGGATGGGAAACAGCGCCGACCGGGCCACCATTAAACCGGCTTCTTCTCGTAACAATTCAATGCGGGCGGCCTGGAGTTGGGGGTTGTTTTGCAGAGCCAATTCGATGGCCTGATTGAGGGTAATGGCTTGGCGAATATTAGTTTTGACTTCTCCGGGCTTAGTGGGAAACAGGAGGGGATTCCCCATGGGGTTGACCTGGTTCGGCGCCGGATTTTTAGGCAGTTGGGGCAGAGCTAGAGGGTTAGGCTGGGCGAGGGGTTGAGCGGAAGGGCGGAGGGGATCGCTACTGGGAAAGACAATAGAATTATCTGGCGCCGTCTGGGGAGTAATCACCGGCTCTTGAGCTACCGGCGCTGTCTGGGGAGTAATCACTGGCTCCTGAGCTACCAGCGCCGTCTGGGGAGTAATCACTGGCTCTTGAGCTACCAGCGCCGTCTGGGAAGTAATCACCGGCTCCTGAACTATCGGCGTCTGAGAAGTCTCAAGCTCTATTTGAGACTGCACGTGTTCAGAGTTTTTGGGAAGAGTCCAAGAACGATAAACACTCTGGGACATCAAGAACTGGTGTCCTTCCTCTAGGAGCCGGGCTTGGGATTTCACTCGTAAACGAACATCGACTAAACTTTGAGCAAGCTCCGCCCTGTCCTCTGGGGATAGCGTCGGCTCTGCGCCAAACTGTTCGAAAAGTTGTAACTGACTCTTGGATTCCGGGAGTGTCGCAGTCAAAGAATGGGGCCAAACCTCGGAGGAAAGCGATTCCCTTTCCTTCAAGATTTCAGGTCTGACGCTCATCTCCATTGAATAAATTTCCCACTCATTCAGGGAGGTGGCAAATGCGACGGCGCTCCCCATCGGCAAAACTGTCGCTAGCGCCACAAGGGGACAAAGCCAACTATGACGTAGTCGGATTAGAGCGGTCATTAAAGACAGGAGCAAAGGACGCATGGGTGTTAACAAATGGGGCCAGACCAGCGGGGCGGAGACTCTTAACGATATTACAAAGTAACGCCCGTCTTCGCTACATAAACTTACTTCATCTCTGGACGATTGCAAACTTATCCCCTGGGGGAAACGACCGATACCCCGGAGCGTCGCGGGTCGCCGGCGCCGACAAATTGGCCGTTGACTAAACCCACGCCGTGGACTCCGCCAAAGAACATATTGGTTTGCTTCCACAGCTTGACCCGTTGGCAACCTCCCTCCGGCACCGTTAAACCCGGCTCTAAATCCAGGTTTCCTTCTTCCCAGTGGAGTCGGGGCCGGGCGATGGCCTCCGGTAGCGAGAGACCGTAATCTAAACAATGGCAGACAACCTGCAAAATCGCAGTACGAATCCGATTTGATCCCCCGGAACCGAGAACCAACTGGGGACGACCGTCCTTCAAAATCACCGTCGGCGCCATCATGGAGGACAAGCGCCGATTGGGGGGCCACTGGTGAAAGCCCTGAGGGTTGAGATCCGCCTCCCCCAGCATGTTATTAAGCATGATCCCCGTCCCCGGCGCCGTGTGACCGGAGCCTTCCCCGTTGGAGGTGGTGACGCTGGCGCAGTTGCCCCAGGTGTCTAAAACGCTGATATGGGTGGTGCTCCCCAATTTGCTGGCCAGTTGTCCGTGGTAAAGATCCAGCCGCTCTGGGTTTAATAAATTCTCGGCGCCCTGGGGATCGTAGAGCACCCCGTCGTAATGACTTTGGCGGGCCTGATTCGTCAACGCCATAATTTGCGCCATTAATGTCCCGTAATCGGCGCCGCCCAGGGGATAAGCCGAGAGATTTAAACGGTTGAGCAACTGGAGGGCGAAGACTATCAAGGTGCCGCCGGAACTGGGGGCTGGGTTGGTTAAGAGGTCATGGCCCCGGTACTGTCCCCTGAGAGGAGCGCGAACCTCTACTTGGTACTGGGCCAAATCCTCCAAGGTTAAATAGCCTTGATCTTCTAAACTGTCGATCAGATGATGGGCCAACTCACCCCGGTAAAAGCCTTCGGCACCGGTTTTGACCAAATACTCTAGAGAATCCGCTAGGGGGCGATTGTAGCCAGTTTCTCCTTCCCGCAAAAGTTGGCCCCGGGGCGCGTAAACCCCCTGATTTTCGATACCCTGAGTTAACATCGGCGCTAGGAGTCGGTAGGTGTAGGCCATAAAATCGTTGACCTGAAAGCCGTCCCGGGCCAAGACCAGCGCTGGCTCCGCCAGTAGGGAAAAGGGCAAAGATCCCAACCGTTGATAAACGGCGAAGAGACCCGCCGGTACCCCCGGCACCCCAATGGAACCCCGGCCAATGTGAAATACCTGCCGAGCGCCGCCAAAATCCAGATCGACGGGATAAAACTCAAGTTCTACTAAGGGCTTCTTCCTGCGGGGGGTCTGGCAAAAAAAATCAAAAAGCAAACTTTCGCCGCCGGCGCTGTGGGCCAGCAGGAAACCGGCGCCGCCGAGGGAGGTTAAAGAGGACTCGACAACGCAGGCCGCGAGAACCGCCGCAATGGCGGCGTCAAAGGCGTTGCCCCCCGCTTCTAAAATCAAGCGTCCCGCAGAGGCGGTTTGGGGGTGACCGGCGGCGATGATGCCTGGAGTGGGAGCCATGGAGGGGATCCGGGAAGACGAGCTGAGGGACATCGGAGAAACGGCGCCGGTAATCAAACTCCCCCTCTCGGGAACTAACGTGTATATATCAAGTGCCAGAATCCCCTCTAGCCCCCCTTTCCAAGGCTACCGTGTACACACAATCCCCCCTAACCCCCTGGGAAAGGGGGGAACCGCCCTTCAAAGTCCCCCTTACAAAGGGGGATTTAGGGGGATAGAGCACGAAACTGAGTCTTTAACCGAGATCTGTGTACACCGTAGCTTTCCAAGAGGGGGTGGGGGGGATGAGCAGGGAATTGCGTTCACCTGCCCTAGACCGGTGCCTACTTATTGGGTTGGGGGGTCATCCGCAGGTAGGGTTTAATTTCCTTCACCCCTTTCGGGAACTTGACCTTGGCCTCTTCTGTGGGGATGGAGGGCACCACCACGCAGTCGTCGCCGTCCTTCCAATTCGCGGGGGTGGCTACCTGATGGTAGTCGGTGAGTTGGAGGGAATCGATCACTCGGAGGATCTCGTCAAAATTCCGGCCCGTGCTGGCGGGATAGGTGAAGGTGAGGCGGAGTTTTTTGTTGGGGTCGATGATAAAAACCGAACGCACTGTCAAGTTATTGAGGGAGTTGGGGTGGATCATGCCGTAGAGGTCGGAAACCTTACGGTCGCCGTCGGCCAAAATGGGGTAATTGACCGCGGTGTTTTGGGTCTCGTTAATATCCCCAATCCAGCCCTGGTGGGAAGGCACGTCATCGACGCTCAGGGCGATGACTTTGACATTGCGTTTGTCAAATTCCGGTTTCAGACGGGCCACGGTTCCCAATTCCGTGGTGCAGACGGGGGTATAGTCGGCGGGATGGGAAAAGAGGACAGCCCAACTGTCGCCGATCCATTCATGGAAGGAGATGGGCCCCAGGCTAGACTCCTGGGTAAAATCGGGCACAACGTCGCCTAATTGCAAAGCCATAGGTCTAAATCTTAATTACCGAATACAGCGATTAATCGCCAAAGAACTCTCGACTATGTTGCCACAAAATCCCCCCGTCTCCCCCGCTTTAATGAAAGTTAACACTGCCTCTTTACTAGAAGGGAATATGGGAAACCGCTTATGAGCGTAACTGGCGCTTGGTCGGCGCTCCTAAACTCACTCCCGCCCCAAGCGTCCGCCACGCTCGATGCCTAGGAACCCAGCGCCGCCTTGAGCCATTCTTTCAATAAATCAATTAAACTCAAGCCGCCATACCCGGGCAGGCGAGGGTGGGACAGCTTTTTCAACGAACTTTCCTCAATAAGCTTAGTCAAAGAGCATAGCGCCCCCCTAGGCCCCCATTAGGATGTACGTAGATCTCGGTTAAAGACTCAGTTTTGGGTTTGATCCCCCTAAATTCCTCTTTCCAAGGGGGGGCTAGGGGGGATCTGGACACTTGTGTATACACCGAGCTTGGGCCCCAGAGTTAACCCCCCCTCGCCCAGACTCCCAGGATGAATAACAGCGCCGCTCCTAGGACGAGAGCCGCCGCCACAAAACCGTTGTCCTGGGTGTTCATGCGGCTTAGGTCTTCAAAAGGAATCGGGGAAGGGGTCTCCTTTCGGCGCTGGGAGGATTTGGCCGGGGCGGCGTAGGTCGGTTGGGGATTTTCTGTTTGGGTCAGGTCGGGAATCTCCGTTAGCCATTCCTTGGGACGGGTTAACTGCGGCGCTTCGAGGATATAGAGGACATTTTTGCTGTTTTTGCGACAGTCGGGGTGGGGATGGCGGGTGAGTTTACGGCAGAGGGTCCGGGCCTCCTTTAGCTGTCCGCTGGCTTGGTAGGCTAAAACCAACCAGAGTTGGGCTTCTCCCCCCTGACGGGAACCCAGATTGGTTAATTGAACAGCCTCCTCCAGGGCCTCGACGCTGAGGCGATAGCGCCCCCCCTCAAAGGCCTCTTTGCCGGCCTGGAAACGTTCCTCAAAGGACGGCCCCATTACATCCCCATAATTTCGTAACCGGCGTCCACATAGAGAATTTGTCCCGTGACACCGCTGGCCAGGTCGCTGGCTAAAAAGGCCGCTGCGTTGCCCACCTCTGTTTGGGTTACCGTCCGTCGCAGGGGCGCCGTCGCTTCCACATGGTGAATCATGTCTAAAATGCCCCCCACCGCCGAGGAGGCTAAGGTGCGAATCGGCCCGGCGGAAATGGCGTTAACTCGCACCCCCTGGGGCCCCAATTCCGCCGCCAGGTAGCGCACCGTCATTTCCAGCGCCGCTTTGGCCACGCCCATAAGATTATAGTTGGGGATTACTTTCACACCGCCGAGATAGGAGAGGGTGATCAGACTGCCCCCCTGGGTCATCAGGGGTTTGGCTAACCGGGCCAGATGACCGAGGGAATAGGCGCTAATCTCCAGCGCCTTGCCGTAGGAGTCCCGAGGAATGTCGCTGAAATTGCCCGTTAAGCCGTCTTTATCCGCAAAGGCAAGGCAATGGATCAAAATATCCAACTGTCCCCACTGGGCGCCGACGGCTTGAAAAAGGTCTTCCATTTGGCCGTCGTTCTGGACATCGCAGGGCAGGATTAGGCTGGGGTTTAGCGGTTCCACCAGTTCCCGCACTTTCTTTTCAAAGCGCCCCTTCTCGTCCGGTAAAAAAGTCACCCCCAATTCGGCGCCGGCCTGATGGAGTTGCTGGGCGATGCCCCAGGCGATGGAGCGATTGTTGGCGATGCCCGTCACAAGGGCTTTTTTTCCCGTCAGATCTAAAAGTGCCATGGCGATTTCTCAGAGATACCCAGTTTTTAACTATACCCTGGGCGGCGCTTTTCCCCGTCGCCCAGAATAGGTACCAGTCTTCGGCGCCTTCGTAGGAAAGTGTCACGTCCCAAATTTGACTTTAGGCTTGAGAGGACTTTGCCGACTAACTCTGCTTGGATTTCACAATTCTGAGAGACTTTGGACTCAAAAAAGCCTCAATCTCCCCTCAAACTTGGGGGGCCGGGGGGTCTAACCTTGAGAGTCAACCTTTTGTGGGGCGAGAAAAGGAACTGACGAAACTTCATCAGTGGTTAACGGCGGGGCAACGGGTCTCGGTCTGGGGTATGGGCGGCCTTGGTAAGTCGGAGTTGGTTCTGCAATATTGGGCCCGTCACAGTCAGGATTACCCCGGCGGACTGATCTGGTTAGAAGCTCCGAAGGAGGCGGGTCAGGATATTGTCGTTTTTGGGAGCAACTGTCTCAATTTGGAATTCCCCCAAGAGTTGCCCATAGCCCAGAAGGTGGATCGGGTCTGGGCGCAATGGCCGAGGGAAGACCGGGTTTTGGTGGTGGCGGATAATCTCAACACGGTGGACGATTACCGTCTGGTTGAGAAGTTTTTACCCAGCGCCGACCGTTTTTGCGTCTTGGCTACCAGTCGGGTCAGGTTAACGGGGTTGAAGGAGTTACCCTTGGAGGAGTTGTCTCTGCCGGAAGCGGTGGAACTTTTGGAGCGCCGGAGTCAAGCGCCGGCGCGGAGACACTGGGATCGGGCCGAAGCGGCAACCCTTTGTCAACGCTTGGGGCGCCTACCCCTAGCTATCGCCTTGGTGGGCAGTTACTTGGCCGTAGATCCCAATTTGAGTTTGGGGGAGATCAGCGCCGAGCTTACGGTCAGGGGATTGGAGGCGCAGTATTTTCAAAACCCGGATTTGACGGTAGCCAAAAGGGGACTGAACGCGGTTTTCGCTTTATCTTGGCAAGCGCTCGATCCCCCGACCCAACGCTTGGCCGCTCTCTTAGCGATGTTTGCGGCGGCCCCCATCGAATGGCGCTTGGTGGAAAAGAGCTTAATTTCTTCAGACAACCCGACTTTAGACCAATTTAGTTTAAGAGATCTCAGGCAAATCCTGCTCCGCTACGCTTTATTACAGTCTGTGGAATTACCGGAAGAGGGGTTATCCGGCTATCAATTCCATCCCCTGATCTGGGACTATCTCCGGCGCCAGATTCCCCATTGTCTGGATCAGCCCACCCGACAGGCCTTTGTTACGGCGCTGGTCGCAGAAGCGGAAACGATTGCCTACAACGGGCCCCTAGAAGACTATAAAAAGGTGCCGCCTTCTATTCCCCATATTGCGGAAGTAGCAGAGACTTGGACGGACGACTTGGCTGATGAGGATCTGATTACGCTCTACACAAGACTCAGTCGCTTTTATGAAGGCTTTCTTGACTATCAACTGTCTGAAGTTTACTTAAATAAAGGTCTCTCCCTATCCCGACAGCACCTACCCCAAAACCATCCCGATATTACCGCCGCCCTTAACAACTTGGGGTTGCTGTACAAATCCCAAGGACGTTACAGCGAAGCGGAACCCCTCTACACAGAGGCGCTAGCCATTGGCCGCAAATCCTTACCCCCCAATCATCCCCAATTAGCTACTCACCTCAACAACCTAGCGGTGCTGTACCGAGCGCAAGGAAGATACAGCGAAGCGGAACCCCTCTACACAGAGGCGCTAGCCATTGACCGAAAATCCTTACCCCCCGATCATCCTGACTTAGCCGTAGACTTCAGCAACTTGGCGGGGCTGTACGAATCCCAAGGAAGATACAGCGAAGCGGAACCCCTCTACACAGAGGCGTTAGCCATTGGCCGCAAATCCTTACCCCCCAATCATCCCCAATTAGCTACTCACCTCAACAACTTGGCGGCGCTGTACGAATCTCAAGGAAGATACAGTGAAGCGGAACCCCTCTACACAGAGGCGCTAGCCATTGACCGAAAATCCTTACGCCCCAATCATCCCCAATTAGCTACTCACCTCAACAACTTGGCGGCGCTGTACCGAGAGCAAGGAAGATACAGCGAAGCGGAACCCCTTTACAAAGAGGCGCTAGCCATTGACCGAAAATCCTTACCCCCCAATCATCCCAGTTTGGCCAGTGCCCTCAATAACTTGGCGGGGCTATACGAAGCACAAAAGAAATCTAGTGAAGCGGAACCCCTCTACACAGAGGCACTCGCCATTGACCGCAAATCCTTACCCCCCAATCATCCCAGTTTGGCCATAGACCTCAACAACTTGGCGGCGCTGTACGAATCTCAAGGGAGAGACAGCGAAGCGGAATCCCTCTACACAGAGGCCTTGGCTATTTCGGAAGTCAGCCTCGGCGCTGGTCATTCTGATACCCGAACTGTTCGCGCCAATTATGAACATTTTTTACAGCAGTTAAAAAATGAGTAATGACACAGGGCTAGACCCACCCCTAACCCCTCCAAGGAGCTACGGTGTACACAGATCTCGATTAAAGACTCAATTTTGGGCTTTATCCCCCTAAATCCCCCTTTGCAAGGGGGACTTTGAAGCCAGTTCCCCCCTTTCCAATCTACATTTCGCAGGTTGTGATAAAAATCTTGAATATTTCAAAAGCCAGTCTAGATAAGGCTTTCAGGAATTAGGCTAGATATTGCTTGGACTGATTTTTTTCTTTGTTTGGGATGATTGGCGATATTTGGGCTTCT
>JBKCES010000143.1:0-16430 GCA_046304295.1 Cyanobacteriota bacterium
GTTCCAGAGGTCGTAGGAATCGGAAACCACGGCCAAAACGGCGCCGGGCCGGGCGAACTGGTCAAGCATATTCTCATAGGCATCCCCTTCTCCCTCCCGTCCCCAGGCGGTGATAGTTGAATGTTCCGCCGCCGGGATGGAATAGGCCGCCAGGGGGCAATGATAATATTTTTGTCCGAAGACAACCCCCTGAACCGTATCAGACCCCCGGAAATTAACCAGGTGAGCTAAGCCGCCAATCCCCGCCGATTCCCGACTGGAGACCCCCCGAGCGCCGAAGTCGTGGAGTTTAAAGTCAATTTCCCCGTCGGGATCGGTCGCTGTTCGTTGTAGGCTTTCATAGATGCGGCGCTTGAGACGCCAACTTTGGGTGGCGACGGTGGTGGGATACCAGACTCGCAGAAGCAGGGTTTCGAGCCAACTGACCAGCCAAAAGACCTCGGGATCGGTGGACTCAATGGTCATTAAAACATTGCCCACGGGGACAACACTGCCTTCGGCCACGGCCTTGATCCGCACGGGCAGACATCCTTGCAAATCTTCAGCGATATAGCGCCAGCCCGCCTCATTGAAGGGCAAACCGTGGGCCGTTAAAAGTTCCCCAGCCTCCGCCACCATCCAGGCAGCCACCGGTTGGGTCAGATAGCGTTTGAGAAGATATTGCAGACCAAAAAAGACCGTCTCGGGATATTTCCCGCCCCGACTTTCGATATAGGCGTACAGCCCTTCCGTTCCGGGGGGATACTGGCGCCAATGGCTGACTTTGTAGGAGTCCACATCCAAAATGAGATTCTCGCGACAAGGGGAAAACATGGGGACAAACCTCGGCAAAAATTAGGAAAGAAAATGTTGAACAATGGCGTAATGGTCTTCAAAAAACTCCGCTTCGTAATCGGCTAATCTTTCTAGGGGCAACCATTGGGCCGTTTCGGCGTCGTCCTGCCCCGCCACCAGCGCCGGAATTTCCCCCGGCAATCGCAAACAGTAGGCGTGGGTAATCGTCCGTCCCCGCAGAGAGCGCCCCGGTGCGTCAAAGACGGCGCTGGCCACAATGGACTGGCGTAAAACCTCGGGGGCCGCCGCCAGGGCGGTTTCTTCCGCCAGTTCCCGCAGTAGGCAGTCCACTAAGGTTTCCTCCGGCTCCAAAAAGCCCCCCGGCAGAGCCAGCAAGCCCTGTCCCGGCGGGCGCCGGCGCCGAATGGTCAGTAACCGACCTCCCTGGAAAACCACCGCGTCGGTGGTGACTAAAATGGGGGGATAGGGTGCTGTTGACCAAGCCTGTCGGTATCCCTGCAGAAAGCGATATTCCTCCCGGAGCAGGGCGTAACGGGGGTAACCTCGAAACTCCCGCAAAAATCGGGCCACCGGCGGGGGAACTTGCCGCTCATAATCCTGGGGGCGGTCTTCAAAATAGGCTTGGCGAATTTCTGTCCCATTGCCTAGGGGAGAGTAACCCGTCTCCAAAAAGTCCCATTCTGGAAAAGCCCGCAGATAAAAGGAAGTACTGTCTTTTTCGTGTCCAAGTAAAGCGATGGTCGCGCCGGAGGGAACCGTTTGAGCCACTAAACGGCGGGCTTCCTCCCCCCAACGGGCGTCGTCGTAGGGATAATCGGGCAGGGTTAAAAATTGCGTCCGGGCTAACTCTTCCGAAGCCAAAGACGCCTCAATCATGGCTCTTCGTTCTGCGGCGCTCCAAGGATTACGAACGCTCGGCGCCGTTCGTTCGTTCCCAAGAATCAGCAAAATCTGCTCGGCTTTTTGCAAGCTCCACCGGAGAGTTGTTAAATGTCCTAGGTGAAAGGGCTGAAAACGACCGATGTAAACGCCGTATAAATACTCTTTTTTCATAGGGCTAGGGAAGCTGGGAATTTAATTATAGTGAATTTTACCAAAAATAGCAAAGAATATAATCTCTCCGGCACTCGCCGCCATAAAGACGGCGCTGATGGACAATAATAAGACATTAGCTTTGGTACAATTTTGACGCTTCCACTTCCGCTGGAGAAAGTCCGGTTAATTCGACGATCAATGACTTAGCCAGCCCAGACCTTAGCATATTTAAGGCAATTTGTGTTTGGGCTTCAGTTAGTCCCTCCCGCCGACCTTCTTGTAGACCTTCCAGTTTGCCTTCCTGCTTGCCTTCTTCCAGAATTGCTTGATAAATGACGGATTCCTTCATGATGTCGCTCCTGAGTAATTGCTGAATGACCTGCTTTTGACAGCGACCGGTACCGCCCATACCTGCCGATGTTTGCGCCGATGATGACCCGATTCTACTCGTTGCTCATATAGCGGTGTCTGCGCTGGTGAGGGACAAATAAGACGGCTGAAACCCTTACTCAGTAAGGGTTTCAGTGTTCTCACACGTCTGAATACCGCTATAACTGTGCTCCAGACCGACAAAGTTCGAGTGCTCCGCCTGCTCAAACCATGCCGTAACCTCTGCCACCTGCCCCAACAACAGGCGATTCTCGCTGGCCCACGAGCTAACGACGTGGAGCGCCGATTGCTGATGATTGCGGTCATAAGTCCCTTTGAGAGTCTTACCATCAATCGGAATAACTGGGGCTCCGCTCACCGCAACGCTCTGCTTTACCCAACCGAAGCGTAGTAACCCTCGTTTTGGTTGCGGTCAACCAGCGCCGGTCGGCGCCGAAGGGAGCAATTTCGTCACTCTATTGAGCTACGGAGCCGGATGGATGATATCGGCTTTGACTACCCCGTCAGCCCGGCGCTTGCCGCCCCTCCAAAGGAGGGGAATTTTCGGTATAGCTTGTCTGCAATCAATTCCCCAATTCCTTAAGGAGTATTAAGAGTAATATTAACTGTACAAGAGCCACTGACTAAAGTCCCCTGGTTACTAGTTGCTGATGTGGCAGGCATGGCCGTAGAGGTTCCGTTTTGCTTAATGCTAATTGGACTACTGGTGCTGGGATAAATGGTAGTTGTCGGATTGTTGGCGGTGCTACTCCAAGAAATATCCGTTGTGCCCGCTTCAATCGTTAAAGGAAAAGCACAGGTTCCTGTGGTTGAAAGAGTCGCCTTCGCTGGCTCAGTAAAAGCAAGATTACTAGATGTCAAAGTGAGTGCAACTCCGGCAGAAGAGCGAGCAAAAACTTGAGCGACAGCTTCGTAAGTTGCCTTATCATAGTAGCGTGAACTTGTATTAGGAGTGCCCCCCAAAATTCCTCCTAATGAACTAACTGCAGAAGAAGAAATGCGAATTTCAGCCATTTTTCCATCGTTTCTAACACAAGCAAAAAAACCTTTAGGACTACTGCTAGGAATCTTTGTCCATCCTGTATTAATACAGTTGGAATTTAGAGGGGTACTAGCAACTAAGTCAATTAAGGCTTCATGCGTCCAAGAACCAGTGCCATAGCCACCACTACCATCAAGAGGAGGCCCCCATCTATAAATGATTTGATCTCCTATCCAAGTAGATGAGTTATTTTGCCGAATATAATAAATGACTGGATTTGAACTTCCATTAATGCCATTCAAGGCCAGAATAGCAGTGTAAGTTCCATTAGCTGGCGCACCAGAGGCTGATGTAAATGCAGATAATGTTACTGGTGTTACAAGATTAGTGCTTATTGTTGTTGCCGCTCTAGCCTCTTCAGTGATAAAGTCAAGAGCGCGATTAGTATTGTACTGAACTTCCCCCCCGGCAGTAGAAGCTAGATTTTCTCTCATCATTACTATCATCCCAAAACCAGCGGCTCCAACGATAAAGATCGTCATGATTGAAGCGGCAATTAGCTCAATCAGGGTAAATCCACGATTGGCTGACTTAAAGACTAAAGAAAAAATGAACCTGTTTTTCATTGTTTATTGTGGCGAGTTTAGCTAAATTTCCGTAGCACAGTGGTCAGGGTTTAGCGTTCCTAATACAGGAAGCTCTACTTTGTTTTTGTAAGTTCCAGATCTGAACAGACCTATACCATTAGATGTTACAATGCATCTTCTCTCTGCCGTTTTACTGGACTCTATTACAGTCGTTCTTCCCAGTGTCGTATTGCCTTTGTAGGTAAATACAAGGTTTAAACCTACGTTATTAAAACTTTGAGTAATACTAGAAGGAAAGTTAACTGGACTAGAAAGACATCCTGCCGGAGAAGCGGTCACTGTTGTAGAAGTCATCGTCACGGTACAGGAACCGCCTCGCTTAATAGCATTCCGTTGAGCTTCTTGCAGAGCGGCCTTAACCCGATTCGTGGCATCTCTAAGTTCGCTACGGCCTTGCATCCCGACCATTGAGGGAATAGCCAGCGCCGACAAAATACCGGCGATAACCGCCACCACGGCCATTTCCATTAGCGTCCAGCCTTGGTTACGGACAGGAGAGCGCCGCATTGGGGAGGACTTCCGTGTAAAGAGTAGCCACAACAGCGTTGGTCGTTGTCGCGATTGCGTTGCTACCATTGTTTTCTCCGACGCGATAACTGAGTTGTAAAACATTGCCAGAAGCGGTCTCAGTTCGTTCAATGACATAACTTTTGCTCACCAGCGTCTTAGTCGCTGGGCTGATTGTGCCCAAGCTAGAATCTAAACCAGATCCCATTGAGCCACAAGTGCCCGAAAAAGTTGCCGCCGCCGCTCTAACCGCCTCCAAATCCTGCTGAATCCAATATAAACCTTGAGCTTGACGCTCCGCCTTGACCTGCATCACCGCAGCGACCACCATCGCGTTCATGGTGCCCATGAGGAAGAAGAACGCCGCGAACAGCGCCACCAAAACCTCCAGCATACTGAAGCCCTGCCGGCGCCGGCGGGTGAGGAGAAAAAGACTCAGACGAGCCGAAAAAAGAGGAGAGTTCATTGACCTTGCCTCGACCAACTAGCGACATTTTTCAGAGAAGGAGGCGTGTTCTTGGGTTGTAGACCCAAATCCTGCCAGCGGGCCTGTTGGACTACCACAATATTATTGGTAGAAGAGCCGCAACCGCCAGAGTTTGACCAATCGTAGGCCCAGACCGTGCCCTTGACGCCGCCCACGCCGCCGCCGGTTCCCGCCACGCCGACCGTGTACTCCGGCGCCAGAATAAACGCCTCTAACATATTATTACCCGACATACAAATTTGGGGCCGAACCGTATTCGAGCCGTTCACCACCGGCTGACCATAGCCAAAAATTTGGAAATCCGTGGGTTTGCAACCGCTCGTGGGCGTATAGCCGACGCAGGTGTGGATAATATCGCTATTGGAACCAACATTGATACTGCCCTGAAGATAAAAGCGCACCTTATAACCGGGAGTGATAGTTAAAACACCGGAGTTGCTACCCTGCAAATTGATTTCATTAACCGCATACTCGTAGATCCCCTGAGCGTTGGGCGTGTCGATCACAGAGCCAGAAAGACGAGGTAACGTAATCCCGCTGGAAGGATTATTCAACGTATTCGCCGGAGTGACGTCCGTCGGCAGATCGGGAAACTCCATGGCCGTGTATTTCGCCGCATAGGCTTGCCCCGTATCGGGATCGGTTCCCGTCACCGTAATCCCGGACAAACTGGTGCCGCAGTCATTGATCAGCACATCCCCCTGAATGGTGTTATTCCCCGTCGCACCGGACTGCAACCAAACCCCCGGCACCCCGTCCTGAAGAATCGGCCCCGGTTCCACCGGAATCTTCACCTCCAAGCGGGACAAAGAATTACTGGTTTGGGAAGAGGCGTTGACCCGGCCCTCCACCGTTAAAATTCCCGTGCCCGGCGCCGTTCCCGCCGTGGGCGTATATTGATAGGTTAAAAGTCGGTATTCTCCCTGATTCGGATCGGCGCTGTTGACCGGAATCCAAGCTTGGCTAGAGGCCAGACTTTGCACCTGGCTCGGATTACCCGCCGAGCCGCAGACCGTTAACAAGGGAATATTAGTTACATTGGCCCAGCTTTTTTGAGCGCCGGCGCTGGAATCCTGACAGACGCCGCTACTGTTCCGCCCCGACACGCAATCGGGAAACATCGCCAGGTAACGGTTTTTATTAAGCAAATCCTGGAGTCGGGTCACCCCCACCTCCGCCATACTCAAGGATTTAGCGGCAAACTGCTGATTAAGGACCCCGATCTGATCCGACCGGGACTGCTGGAGCATGACCATCCCCACAATAGCGATCACTAAACCCACCATCATCACCAGGGGCAAGACAAAGCCCCCGGCGCTCCGCCGGTCTTTCGCCAATAAACTTAAGAGTAATTTAGGATGAGTCATCCCCCCCCGCTCCTCGTTCGTCCGAGAATAATCCTGCTTACCTAATTATGGCTGATCCAAATCACCGCCGCTAGTGATCAATATCACTGACAATACCTCAATCGACCCTTTTTTCTCTGAACTGTTACGGAAATTAAGCGCCATTACGGAGCGATTTAGACCCAAATCGGCGCTTTTCAGCGCCTTTACCGACCCCCCGATGAGAATGAGAGGATCTATTTCAACCTCTCAGATGATATTTGGAAAGTCCCTAGCTCTCTGCGTGAATCCCCCTAAATCCCCCTTTGTAAGGGGGACTTTGAGGATAGTTCCCCCCTTTCCAAGGGGGGTTAGGGGGGATAAAATCAGGGCGTTAACCCTTTTTAACCAACCCCTGAACTTCTAACCGCCGTGGAGCTTCCGCAGCCAAAAAGCGCCGGGGGGGAGGTAGCGAAAGGCCCGGGGAGAAGCCAGCGCCGTGGGGAGCCAAAATAAAAGCAGGGTATCGAGGAAAATAAAAGGAGGAAACCAGTAAAGCGGTTCAAGGCTGAGGTCGGGATTAAACCAATCGTTAAACCAGGAGAGCGCCACAAAGAGGAGCAGACCGCCCGCAAAGAAGAGAATGGCGATCAGCCACCACCAGAGTCCATTCCGCAAAACGTCTGTCGCCTTGATAAAACGGGCGCTGAGACCCCGAATAATCCAGACCAAACTTAAAATCACCCCGGTGATGTAGAGAACCCAGGTCATGGGCCAGAGAACCTGCTCTAACCACTGGTCAATTTCTCGTCCCGTCATGGTCAGGGGTAAAAGCGGCTCGCTAAAGAGATAAATTTGCCCAACAAACAGAAACAGAGTCGCTAGGGCAAAACTAACGGCGAGGGCAATTAATTCTGGAATCTTCATGGCGAGCTAGGGCCTCAGAGTCGCAGTCAGACACAAATCACGATAGCGGTATATAGCGGTCGTAGATGATTCGTAAATCAAGCTCTTCGCAATTAAGGATAAAATCAACACCCCGTCAGCCTGACGGGGTGGTCAAACTTCGAGATGAGGACAAGATTCATAAATGATTTGCGATGGCTATATGAGTTGAACCGAGGGAAAAATCAAGGGTTAAGCTACGCTTCTTTAAAGTCTAAGTTAACTTTAGTCTTTTTAAAGAAATTAATTTAGGGAAGCCCCGAAACAGGACTTCCCTCCTTTGAGCGTTATACCGTCGGGGCTTTCCAAACCGGCGCTTACATCGAAGAGCCTAAACCCGCATAAGCACCGTAGAAAAAGAGACCGACAACAGCGATGACGCCCATACCGGCGACCACGCCCACAACCCATAACGGAATTCTGCCTTCTGCGAACATAAAACCCTCCTCAAGGATGTTTAAAAAAGTTGTCTTAAAGCGTAATTAATTGAAGAAATAGCTTGAAAAAAGAATGCCAAGCACCGCCACTAGGAGCAGTCCCAAATAGAGGGACGTGCGGTTGAGTTCGACGGGTTGACGGTTGGGGTTACTGTTTCTTTCCATGGGGCAAATCTCCTAGCGTTGGATGAACTGCATCGCGGCGATGGCCCCGATGAAGAACACGGTGGGAACAGCCAGGGTGTGAACCGCTAGCCAACGAACGGTGAAAATGGGGTAAGTGACGGGTTGGTTGGGATTGTTGGTCGCCATAATTGGGAATGCCTAAATAAAAAAATAGATCAATTATTGCTGTTGGTTAAAGCGTTGGATATCTTGACCGGCTTCGTAACGGTTTTCGATAATGGGAAGCTCTTGACGGGTTTGGGTAAAGTAGTCGTCCGGCCGGGGCGTGCCAAAGGCATCGTAGGCTAGGCCCGTGCTGACAAAGAGCCAACCTGCGATAAAGAGCATGGGGATGGTAATGCTATGAATCACCCAGTAGCGAATACTGGTGACGATATCGGAAAAGGGGCGCTCCCCTGTGGTTCCAGACATAGGTGTTCTCCTCTAAAACAACAATCAGGATGATGTTTAGTTTACTATTTTCCGGGGCAGATCGGGTTAATAATCCCAGAATCCGTTAGGCTGGCTCTGCCGGAGTTTCCGGGGCGGGGGAGTATTTAAGCAGAATCCCGTTTTGCCCCAGCACGTAGCCCCGCTGGTTGTCTAGGAATAAAATCCGGTAGAGGTTGGCGGGCACGTCCTCTAACTGCCGGTCCTTGGACCAGGTTTGGCCCCCGTCGGCGCTGACTAGGAGATTGCCGCTACCGCCGGCCACCCAGACTTCCTCCGGGGTGCGGAAAGCCAAATCCAACAGGCCCCAACTGCTCTTGGATTGGGGGGAAATGACATCGCTCCACTCTTCGGCGTTGGGATCGGCGCTGAATTGTAGTTGACCGCCCCGGGCCAGAAGCCAGAGTTGGCCGTCCTGCCCGTAGCCCATTTTTTGCAAGCGCCGGGAAGAATTACGGTTGTGGGGCGTCCACTCGATCTGACCGGGTTCCCAGGTGGAGTAAAAATTGCCCCGAGCCGAAACCGCCACATAGCGCCCGTCGGGACTACGCTCAATGGTTCGGGCCACCCCCACGGCGCCTTGAACCAGAGCCTTCCAGTTTTTGCCGCCGTTAGTGGTTTTATAAATGGCCCCCAGGTCGGTAATCATTTCTGCGGTTTGCGGCGCTAGCGCCGTCACGCTGTAGGGAGCGCCGGGCAGTTTCTCGGAAAGGGGAATGCGAGACCAATTCTGCCCGCCGTCTTCGGTATGAAGGAGGATGGAGGGCTTCCCGGCGATCCACCCCTCTTGACCGTTAAAGCTAACGGCGGTGAAACTGGCTTTTTCTTCTCCCAAGTCAATGGGACGGGGTTGCCAGGTCGCGCCGCCGTCGGTGGTTTCAAAAATAGTTTCCTTGGTGCCCACCAGCCAACCATGTTGGGGATCGTCGGTAAAGGCCAGATCCGCGAAGGTGGAGTCGGTTTCTAATCGGATTACAGTCCAGGGATTGGCCCCAAGGTCGGGAATGCGACTACACCCAAAACAAAGGAACGCAATGCTTATAAAAATCGCCAACCGTCGGAGAGTTTGCCCTAAAAATTTCATGATGGTATTTTATAGTACAATGCTAGAGAGCGCCGGGCGGTGGAATCGGAGCGCAGAGAAAGCCCCCAGTCTGAATTTCTCGGCGCCGGAAGGGCTACTGCAATCCGTAGAGGCTAATAAAGAAGATAAAGCCCAGCAGTAACGCGCCGAAAATCAGGAGGTTTTTTTGCTCCCCCGTCATCTGGTTAAAGCCAAAGCCATAGTTCAAATTTTCAGAAAAGCCCGCCGGGGCGTTGCTGGAACCCGTGTTGACAAACTGACTCTTGGGCACGCCGCAGACGGGACAGCGCCAACTGAAGGGCAGGTCGTCAAAGGGGGTGCCGGGGGGAATTTGAGCTTTGGCGTCTCCCTTGTCCGGGACATAGACATAACCGCAGGCCCGGCATTCGTGGTTGGGGGAAGCCAACTCGGAGAGCATCTTTTCAGGGAGTCGTTCGCTCATGGCAGATTCCGCAACTCGGTAAAATAGCTGTAACCGATTATCCCATAAAAGCCCCTCCGCCCCGGCGCCGTTTTGGGGTTCGGCCGTCTGGAAAATTGAAAAGCGCACTCGCCTCTGCCGGGAGTCCCTTGAGCAGGAGGACGCTAAATTCGGCGCCGGCGCCAAAGATGCAAAGGGAAAGCACCGTCGCCCTCCCCGCCAACAACCTATCTGTAGGATACCAATGGCTACCATCATCGAAACCGACCCCAAGGAAATCCTGGGCGAGTTCAAGCAAGAATTTTTTCGTATCAATCAGCGTCTAGACGCCCCCTCCACTTCGCCCTGGCCCTAAACCGTTGGCGGCGCTGGCGGTGTTCCCAACAATATGAAGAAATGTTAAGAGATGCAAAGGAACATCACAAAGCGGGCGTTAGCGATGTTTTGGCAAATACATAGCGCTACCCTAAAGATAGTGAGAGTCTGAGGAAAAAAGCGTTTTCAGGGTTTCCGCCACAACGTTGTCGCTCTTTTCCTTGGGCTGATTTTTTTTATCGCATCCTCCATGAGCATCGCCCCCCGTCTCCCGCCGTCCCCGTCTTTACTTCGGTTCCTGGCCGCCGCTGTTAGACTTGTCAGTCCAACCCCGGAACCTCGGCCAACCGTCGCTTTAATCGCTTAACTGCTCTTCAATTCCACTCCATTCCAATTGAACTAGGGAGAATTCAGTATGAAACTGTTAATTCAAGGCAATAATATCACCGTTACCGAAGCGATCCATGATTATGTCGAAGAAAAAGTAGAGAAGGCGGTTAAACATTTTCAGGGCATCACCTCCAAGGTGGACGTCCATCTCTCTGTGGCCCGCAACGCCCGCATTACCGATAAGCACAAAGCGGAAGTGACGGTCTATGCCAACGGCGCCGTGATTCGGGCTCAGGAAGGGAGCGAAAACCTCTACGCCAGCATTGACCTAGTGGCGGACAAGATCTCCCGGCAGTTGCGCAAGTATAAAGAGCGCCTGCTAGATCAAAATCAATCCCACGTCAAAACCAGCGCCAGCGTCGAAGATAAGCCCGTGGAAGGGGATCTCATCGGCGACCGGACGCCGGAACTACCCTCCCAGGTGGTGCGGATGAAATATTTCGCTATGCCTCCTATGACCATCGACGAGGCGCTGGAGCAATTGCAGTTAGTCGATCATGATTTCTATATGTTCCGCAACCAGGACACCAACGAAATCAACGTTATTTACATGCGCAACCACGGCGGCTTTGGCGTCATCCAGCCCCGCGTCAACGGCGAGGTTTAAGCTCTGAGCTTGCTTGCTTGACTGAACTCCGCCCCCTCCGGGGGGCTTTTTTTTCAGCTATATTCCAGAGCTGTGGTTTAACGCCCCCTCTTGGGAGCTACCTTGTATACACAACTATCAGAATCGTCCCTAACTCTCCGTGGCAAGGGGGGAACCTGCCTTCAAAGTCCCCCTTATAAAGGGGGATTTAGGGCAATTCCTTAATCGCAATTAAGAGCGGGTGGGGGGAATCGAACCCCCATCATTAGCTTGGAAGGCTAGGGTTTTACCACTAAACTACACCCGCGTAGGCTTACCATCTTACCACAGCGGGCGCCGGTTAGCCTCTGTTAATTTTCCACCGTTTCCTCCGAAGGCGGGGGCAGGGATTGAATAATGGCCTTCAGCGCCGGGTCGGCGAAAAAGACAGCGGTATCGGCCATCAGTTTTTTACCCCAGAGGTTTTCCTCCAGGAATTTGAGCTCAGCGTAGCGCCGGTCTCGCTTCAGCGCCGCTTCTCCCAAGCGGAGCGCCTCGGCTTGATCCCCTTGCTTGTAAAGAACAGTGGCGATGGCCAATTGGGGTTCCGATTGGTCGGGATCAATTTTCAGGGCTTGGCGCCAGCGCTCCAGCGCCGCCTCGGTATCCCCTTGCTCGTAGAGAATCAGTCCAATATTATTAATTGCTGGCCAAAAATCCGCCTCTAGGCGGACGGCTTGCTCGTAGGTTTCAATGGCTTGCCCATAGTTTTCCAGCTTGAAATAGGTGTTGGCCAAATCAAACAGCGCCGCGGGGGTGTCGGGTTTTTTAGCCAACCCGGACTGGAGGGAGGCGATGGCCGCAGGGTAGTCACCCTTTTGGAAATAGGCGTTGCCGAGAGTGAACTGGATGCCCGCTTCCTCCGGCGCTAGGGTTTGAGCTTTTAAGAGAGCGGCGACACCCTGGTCTAACTCTTTTTTTTGCAAAAGCAGGGTGCCCAACAGAAACCAGGTTTGAAAGCGCTCCGGCGCCAGTTGGGTGGCCAGTTGGGCCCGAGTCAGAGCCAAATCGTACTGTTGAAAACGGAGCAACTGGATCACGTCTTCCGTCAGCGCTAAGCCCTGTTCTTCAATTTGCTTGGCATCGAGGTTGGGGTTGTAGGGTAAAAGCGCCTGGGCCCCGACGGGGGAAGCCAAGGTCGCCAGACCCAGACCCCAGAGCCAACTCGCCCACCCGTTCCGCCTCGACGCCCAATTCCGCTTAGACACAATAATTGCTTACTGAAAGGTTAACAAAGAAAGAAATTTCCCGTCCCCAGTGTAGCCCAAACTCGGGGAACAAATTTTAGCGAGGGAGAGGAGGACGGCAGGCATGGTATATACTTTGGGAAATTAGCGGTTCCCTAGGCGGTATGGCTCTCCGGCGTTTGGTCATTGAAATGGGTATGGGCGTTGACCAACATGGGCAAGACCCAACGGTGGCGGCGGCCCGGGCGGTGCGAAACGCCATCGCCCACAACGCTCTGCCGGGAGTTTGGGAAGTGGCGGGCTTGGCCCATCCCAATGAGATGGTGATCGAGGTGGCGGTGGCGGCGCCCTATCCCGAGCGGGTCAGGGAAGAGGAGGTGCTGGCGGTTCTTCCCTTTGGGCAAAAGCGCCTCCGAGTTCAGGACGGCGGTCTGGTCGTCCAAGGGCGGGCCATCCCGGAATTAGAGGATCAAAACGACGAGATGTTGTTGGCGCTAGCGGCGGTGACGGTTTGGGTGGAAGTGGGAGAAAAATAGGGGACTCGGCATGGATTTGTTGCAAGATTGGTTACGCCTTTCCCTGACGGCGTTGCGGGTCAACGAGCGGTTAATCCTTTGGAACACCTTTTTGGCGCTCATTCCCCTTATTTTGAGCGTTTGGCTCTTTCGTCGGGCCCGGCACCGCTCCCCCCTCTGGTGGCTCCTGTTGGCGGTCTTTGTCGCCTTTTTACCCAACGCGCCCTACATTCTCACGGATATTATCCACTATGTCAAAATCATGCGCCGCCCTATCCCCGAGAGCGTGCTGATTTTTGCCGTCACCCCCCAATTTTTCCTTTACCTGCTGGCGGGTTTCCAGTGCTATGTCCTTTCCCTAATCAATCTCGGCGCTTATCTCCGGAATTTAGGGTTAACGTCCTGGATTCTACCGGCGGAATTACTGGCCCATTTCCTCAGCGCCGTGGGCATTTACCTGGGGCGGTTTTTGCGCTGGAACAGTTGGGATTTGGTGACCCGACCGGAAGAAGTCGGTCGGAGCTTAGCCCGGAGTCTGTCCCAGGAGCGTCCCCTCTTAGCCATCGGGGTCACCTTTCTGATCCTGGCGGCGCTTTACTGGCCGGCGAAGCAGATGGATCTGGGCCTGGCTTTGCGTTGGCGCCACCGGAGCCCCGGCCCCCAGTTTTCCCCCCTGGGACGTTAGGGTTATGGCAACGGCGCTCCCGGTGATGGATTTTTCCCCTCTCTCGACCCCAGGGCGCCAGCAGGTGGTGACGGATTTGTTACTGCTGGACTATCGGCGCTGTTCCCGCCGGGCCTATTTAAATCTCTTTGGGGACGAAAGGGAACGGGAGCCGGAGCGGGACTTTTTGCTCAAACTGCGTCAGGAAAGCCAGCGCCACATCCAGACGGTGCTCCAACGGGATTATCCCCATTACCGCCAACCCCAGGCCCTCCGGGAGGACTATCAAGTCCAGACGGAGGAAACCTTAGCTTTGATGGCCCAGGGCACCGAAGTGATCTACGGCGGTCGCTTAAGTCAAGCCTTTGGGGAAGTGGCGGCCACGGGGGAAAAAATTCTCCTGGTCGGCGCGCCGGCGCTTTTGGTTAAGCAAGCCGGTCATTCCCGCTGGGGAGATTGGCAATATCGCCCCCTCAGTATCCACCTCGGGCGGCGCCCCAAGCCGGAATATAAAATCCTAGCGGCCTTTTACGCCCATCTCCTCGGCCATAATCAGGGACAGACCCCCGGCGGCGCCGACTTAATTCTGCGTCAGGGCCATCGCTTTCGGGTGGATCTGCGGGAGTGGTTGCCCCGCTTCTACGACGCCCTCAGCGATTATCTGACGACCCTGTGTGAGCAGAGGGAGCCGGAGGTTTTTATTTCCCGTCAGCGCTGTCATCTCTGCCATTGGCAGAGCCACTGTTACGGCCTAGCCCAGAGTCAAAAACACCTTTCCCTGGTCCCCGGCGTTACCCCCAGCCGCTACGAGGCACTCCAAACCTTGGGGATTCAAACCCTTTTCCAACTGGCCGACAGCGCCGCCAGTCCCCTGGAAAATCTCCTCGGCCCGGCGCTGGCCCAACAGTTGCAATGCCAGGCGCTGGCACTGGTGGAAAATCGACCCTTCCGGCGCCAGAATACTCGCTCTTTCCCTCTTCCCCAGGCACCAGTAGAACTCTATTTTGATATCGAGGCGGAGCCAGAGCAGAATTTGGATTACCTGCTGGGGGTTTTGGTGGTGGAGGGAGAGAGCCAGCGTTTCTACGGTTTTTTGGCGGAGACCCCGGAACAGGAAGGAGAGGTCTGGCGGGCGTTTTTAGCCTTGATGGCCCAATACCCAACCGCGCCGATTTTCCATTTTTCCGAGTACGAAGCGGAAACCCTCAAACGCTTAGCGAAACTCTATCCCGTCCCCGGCCTTGACCTGCGGCGCCTGTTGGGGCGCTGTTACGATCTGCACCACATGGTGACCGCTCAAGTTATTTGCCCGGTGGAAAATTATTCCCTCAAATCCCTGGCAAATTGGCTCGGTTTTCAGTGGCGGGACAGCGCCGCTAGCGGCGACCAGTCGGTCTGTTGGTACGATCAGTGGTCACAAACTCGGAATTATTCTTATCTAGAGCGGATTGTTCAATACAATGAAGACGACTGTCGCGCCACCTGGCGCTTGAAGCAGTGGTTAGCGTCTTTTTTGAGCAGTCAAGGCACTTGACCGTTAACCTAGAAGAAGGATAAATGACGATTTCGTCGCCGCCGCCAGCGAAAAAGCTTCTTTGTCCGTCACGCCTATTTCTTAGGCGCTAGCGATGGTTAATCGAACCCTCTTTAAATTTGACAAGGCCAAAAAGTAAGCCGCTCTTGAGGGAAGAGCGGCTCTCTAGCAATCGGAGGGTGATATTGACTTTATGTCTTAGGCTTCAATTTAGGACTTTTTTCCGTAAAATTATGTAGCTGTTGTAACGGAATATTCAGGAGATACCGAGGCTTCCGCGCCGCTCAGAGGGGCCATCGTAAAACCGGACTCCATGCCCAGCAAAGCACCGCGACGTTGGGGTTTGAGGGGCGCCGCCGGGGAGCGGTGTTCGAGTTTAACCCCGAGCAGGATAGTGGCTAAAACCAGTTTCATCTCCATCTGAGCCAGCGCCATGCCGATACAGCGCCGACTGCCGCCGCCAAAGGGAATAAATTCGTAGGGAGAGAAATTTTGTTCCAAGAATCGCTCTGGACGGAACTGCTCCGGCTGGGGATAAATCTGAGGATCTCGATGGGTGAGGTAGATAGACCCCGCAAGCACGGTGCCGGCTGGAATCTCTTGTCCCAGTAGGGAGACTGGCGCTTCCGTCCGGCGCCCGAAGGTCAACAGCGCCGGGTTGTAAAGTCGTAGAGTTTCGTTACAGACCGCCGTTAGGTAGGGCAGTTTGTAGAGGGCTATCGGATCGGGGTTGGCGCCGAGGGTCGCCAGTTCCGCCATTAAGGTTTCGTAAACCGAAGGATGCTGATGAATGAGGTAGAGCGCCCAGGTGAGGGAAGTGGCGGTGGTTTCATGGCCGGCGAAGAGGAGGGTCATCAACTCGTCCCGCAGTTCGACGTCCGTCAATCCTTCCCCCGCTTCGTCCACTGCCGAGAGCAACAGGTTGAGAATATCGATCCGCTCCGGGTCGGGGTTAGCCCGGCGCTCGGCGATTTCGGCGTAAATTAAAGCGTCGCAGTTCCGCTGTTTGCGCACAATCCGTCCCCAGGGACTCCAGGGGCCCCAGTCCTGTCGGAGAAAGGGCAAAAAGATGAAACTGGAGCCAAAGCCCTTAGCGGTCATCTCGAAACGCTCCACTAGGGATTTTTTCAGGGTCTCCAAACGGGAGCCGTCCCTTAGCCCAAAGACCGCCTTGAGGATCACCCGCAGGGTAATGTCCTGCATGGCGGTTCTAACCTCGAAGGCCTGCCCCGGCGTCCAGCGGGCGATTTCCGTCTGGGTAATCTCGCGAATCCACTGCCCGTAGCTCCAGAGGCGCTCGCCGTGGAATGGGGGCGTTAATAATTTGCGACGGGCCTGATGCTCCGGTTCGCTCAGGAGGGTCAGGGAATTAGCCCCCAATAGAGGACGGGCTAATTCGTTTAGTTCCCCCGGCGCTGTAATTTGGGGATGGGTCAACATCTGTTGTACTCCCTCGGCGCCGCTGACCATAACCGCGGGACGACCAAGAAAGTAACCCAGAAAAATATTCCCAAAGGTCTGATGTTGGCA
>JBKCES010000144.1:0-3664 GCA_046304295.1 Cyanobacteriota bacterium
ATGTATTGGAGGTCGCCTTCAAAAATTTTTCCCTGAATTAGCCCGGAGCGTTAGCGCTATTCTTGTGAGAATCTTGTTTATCCGCTCTGTGGAGGCGTCAACGTGAAACAACTGATAGAATACAAACTGCCTGATGATAGCGTTATCTTGATAGAAGTGGAAGAACCGCCTACTTCTGGCCCAAAACTTGTGGCGAAGCCTGGAAAGCAGGCAATCGAAGCGAAGGAAACTTTTTTAGAGGCGCTCGATAACCTAAAGCCGATGATCGACGCTATCAAGGAGAAAGTCAGCGGTTTGAATGACCCCGCTGATGAGGTGGAGGTTAAATTTGGGGTGAAACTCACCGGGCAATTAGGGGCTGTCATCACAGTTGGGGGAGAAGCGTCCTATGAAATCACCCTGCGTTGGAAGAACCCGTCTTAGACTATGCCGACTTTTGAGGAGTATCAGGGAACAATTGCCCGTGTCTATGATCAAAACAAAAATGTGATCGGCGCCGGACTTTTGGTTGCGCCTCAGTATCTACTCACCTGCGCCCATGTAGTGAGCCAAGCCTTGGGACTAGAAACTACCGATTTTCTGCGACAAGAGCTAACGGTGGATTTTCCAGGTAAGACTGGCATTATCAAGGCGACGGTTACTTTATGGCGACCCTACTCTGAACCACAACTGATAAACGTCAAGCCCGGCGAGGATATTGCGCTCTTAAAATTAGAAGAAAAGATAAATCTACAACCGATTCCGATTAAAGCTCTAGAGACGGTTCATGGTTTAGCGTTTAATATCTGGGGATTTCCAGAAAAGGACGGTAAAGAAACGAATGGCACAATTCGCGCTCTTCAGCGGAGTAGCCAATGGTATCAGCTTCAGGTTGCTCAAGATATGCCCCCGATTGAAGGCGGATTTAGCGGTTCTCCGCTATGGCATCCTGACCACGGCATTATCGGCATGACGGTGGCTGTTAACTCTGATCACAATCCTGAGACTAATATTGGGGGACGAGAGGCTAGAGCCATCGCCGGTTCTGAATTGTATGAGATATGGCATAAACAAGGGGAATTGATCGCCATTTTGGAAGGAGTCCCTTGGTCGATTGTTCGGGATTCGTACCAGTTTGCTCGTCATCATTATTGCCCAACCCAATGGAAAACCGAAATGCCGGAAACTTTGGCGAAGGCGAGCGCCGACTTGTATGAAATGCAGAGAACGTCAAACCAAAATCATCAGCTTGCTTTTGTTTCCCATTTATTAAATCGGGGTAAATTAACCTCCGATGTCCTAGTTGATCTAACAAATTGGGCAAAGAAGCATTTTCCTGATGATTTTGAAGCGGTTAAACAAGAAATTCATCAAAAGATTCAGAGTCAAGTGAGTAGTGAATCGCGTCTTTGGATTATTCTCAAGTCAGGCGCAACCAGCGATCACTACTTCCTTGAATCGGCTCATTTTATAGAAAACTTAGAAGCTTATCAATCGGGAACAGCGCCGGACAAAACTTTTACATTAGATAGTTGCGAAATATCTAAAACTAAATTAAATGAAAATATTGCTCCTATTTTAACTGCTATTCGTCAGCAAATTCCTAGTACTATTACTGATCTAATTGTTGAAGTTTTTCTACCGTTTAAAGCTTTGGATTTAGAGCCGGATCAATGGTTACTGAAGGATAAGTACGAAGATGAGTCATCACCTTTGGGAATCGAATTTCCAGTGGTGTTAAGAATTTTGGAACGAATTGAAACGGATTATCTTCAGCATGGGATTTGGCGACAAAAATGGCAAAATAAACGACTAGCGCCGGTCAGTCAAGAAGTCCTAATTTGCACAACCTGCAACGCTTCCGAGATTATCCAGGCTCTTGACGCCTTCACCAAGAGCGGGCTTCATAGTCCCTACCCTCCCTCGGAGCATCTCACTAAACCGAAACCCCATTCCCTCGTGATGAAACATGGAATACCCTTTTGGCTATGGGTACGCAAACCTTTGGGAAGTTGTGAACAAGCTGAAGTCTTTGAGGAAGAGTTACTAAAAAAAGTCAGTCTGGGCGGCCTTCCCCAACGGTTGAAGCAGTTGCGCAATGACGCGCTAAACAACCCGAATCATTTAGCCGCTCACATTAGTTTTTTAGCAGACAATCCTGAAAAAATCCCCAATCTTGAAACCATCCCCTTCCAAAACCCCTAAATCACTATGAATGACGACTGGCAACTTTTTACCAATACTAACCAAGCTAGAACCGACATCGACTGGGAACACGATTTACCCGAGCCGCCGAGTTGGCGCCGTTTTGACCAGAAGACCGAGGAACGAAAACGGCGCTTTGTGGCTCCCCCAGGGACGCGTGAAGTGGTTAACGCCGCTCTGTATCTCCGGCGCCCGTTGTTGATTACTGGTAAACCGGGGACGGGCAAAAGTAGTTTAGCCTACGCAATCGCCTATGAATTAGGTTTAGGGGAAGTGCTGAAATGGCCGATCAATACCCGCAGTACTCTCCAGGAGGGGTTATATCGCTACGACGCGATCGCCCGTTTACGGGAAAGTGAACGTCAAAAGCCGGTGGGAGGGAAGAGTCAAGGGGGGGATATGGAGGAAAGGGAAGAGGGGGAGGAAAGGGAGGAAAGAGAGGAAAGAGAGGAGAAGGAGGACATTGGTAAGTTTTTGCAATTGGGGCCTCTAGGTACGGCGTTGATTCCTAGAGAAAACGAGGCGGAGCGCAAGAAGCCGCGTATTTTGTTAATTGATGAAATTGACAAAAGCGATATTGATTTGCCCAATGATTTACTCAATGTCTTTGAAGAAGGGGAGTTCGATATTCCTGAATTAGTCCGCATCAAAGCCCAAACAGATACCGTTCATGTGGCCACTTTTTACCGTCAAGAGGGAGAGCAAAGAACTTACCCAGTCAAAGACGGCAAGGTTCAAGCCACTACCTTTCCCTTTGTGGTTATGACCAGTAACGGGGAACGGGAATTTCCTCCCGCTTTTTTACGGCGCTGTCTGCGTTTGGAAATGCCGAATCCTAACCAGGAAGACTTGGAGAAGATCGTTCGGCAACATCTAGTGGACGAGTCTCAGGAATTTACAGAAGCGATGCAAGCTTTAGTCACTGAGTTTTGGCAATATCAACAGCGCCGGGAAAGAAACTTGGCGACGGATCAACTGCTCAACGCTATTTATCTGTTAGTGGAGCAGGCGCTACCCACTGACAAAACAGAGGATGCCCAAAAAAAGCGAAAAAACTTGCTAGACAAGCTGTTTGAATCCCTGGGGCATTTCTAATGGTGGATGGACGAATTATCGAGATGCTATCGAAGCTCAGGCCGAAAGACGATCCCCTGAGTTCCATTGAGATTGCCGATATTCTTTGGTTGGCGACCCAGCGCCGGCAACGTCAAAAATCAACTGTACCGATAACACCGCAGCCTCCGCCTGAGACACAGTCAGAGCACTTGGTTAAACCGCCGGAGGACTCGCAACTAGACCCAAAACCCTTAAACCTAGAGCCGGAAAACGACCCCGAATCCGATCCCCCGCCAGCGGTTCCGGTCGTCCCCTCCACCCCGGCGCCGTCTCCAGCCAAAGGATTGCCCTTGAGCGTCCCCGCGGCCAAGGCTCTACCCCAGGCGAGGCTTATCGCTAGGGCGTTGCGACCGCTACGCCAAAA
>JBKCES010000145.1:0-9958 GCA_046304295.1 Cyanobacteriota bacterium
CTTATAGCTGACAAAGTTTGGATACCCCCCTGAACGGTTACAATTTTTTTCCCACTTTTTTATAGATTTAATTCATAAATTAGTTGAGGTTTATATAATTTCAGTGATTTCTTGAATATACTTACAGACTTCTTTATAAAAACTTGTAAGCTTCATCTCTTTATAAAGACTTGCCGAAAGTTTTAAATCTTTAAGTGCGTCATCATACTGTTTATTTTCTTTATAGATAAGTCCTCTGATTTCAAATGCTTTAGGGTTTTTATCGTCTTTCTCAAGATAACGATTACAGCAATCCAGTGCTTCCTCAAGTTTTGACAGCCCGTAGTTCGCCCATCCTTCCCACAAGATATTTAAATGGAAATCTCTATCTAATTCCTGCGCTTTCTGAGCATATTCAAAAGCAGTTTCGTACCTTCCTAAATAACAATAAGCTTCGGCCTTACAAGAATATATTAAAGGAAAATCCGGTTTTATTTGAAAAGCTAACTCGAATTCATACAAAGCTCTATCATACTTTTGTAAATGTATAAACACAGAGCCTCTAATAAGATAAGCCCAAAAGGGAACTAAATCATTTGTCTTAGTGTTGATTACTTGATTACAATCTTCCAACGCTTTTTTATAATTGCCAATTTCTATAAGTGCCCTAGCACGTTGGAGATAAGGTGGATCAAAATTTGGATTAATTTTTATAGCTTTAGAAAAAGTAGAAATTGCGCCATTGTAGTCTTTAAGAACCATCTTCGTGACTCCAGATTCATAGTAGAGCAGAAAGTTTTTTCTGTCTCTATTAATAGCTTTCTCATAAAGCTCGATAGATTTTAGATAATTTTCCAGATCAAACTCAAGTTGTGCTTTTTTAATAATTTTTATAGTATGTTGCTTTTCTTTCTGAGCCATATAAGTGACCAGAAAAGCTACGATAAGCACTACAATGAGAACTATTAATTCCATGCTTTGATAATTATCTAAAAATACATGGCGATCATAAGTTTTTCAAGAAGTCCACCTCTCGGCAAGTTCAAGAAAGTACTCTTGTCAAAGAGAGAACCGCAGAGAGCTTCATTCAAACCCAGAGATTAAACCTAAGAGGTTGAACATCTTACTTGGTAAAGAAACTGGGAGGATAATCTCCCAGCCATCCTTACATGGTTAAACCCTCAAAAAAAGAGAAGGGAATTTTAACCGGCAGTATCTTCCGCGGGCACCCAGACCCGACGTAGATTAGCGCCGAGACCCCGGAGCTTGCCTTCGATATCCTCATAACCCCGGTCGAGGTGCTTGAGACCCTGCACCACGGTTTTGCCCTCCGCGGCTAGACCGGCAATCACCAGCGCCGCCGAGGCCCGCAGATCCGTGGACATCACCGGAGCGCCGGAGAGGAAAGGAACGCCCTGGATAATGGCGCTGTTGCCCTTCACTTTGATATTGGCACCCATCCGTTGCAGTTCCGCCACGTGCTGGAGCCGATTTTCAAAGACCGTTTCCGTGACCACGCTATTGCCTTCGCTCATGGCCAGAACCGCCATAAACTGGGCCTGCATATCCGTGGGAAAACCGGGGTAGGGGAGGGTTTCAATATCGGCGCCCCGGAGGGATTTGGGGATTAAGCGCACCCGGTCGGGGCCTTCCACCATGACCTCCGGCCCCATTTCCCGCAACTTAGCGATGGCGGAGGAGAGGTGATCCGGCACCACCGGGAAGAGGCTAATTTCCGAATGGGTAATGGCACCGGCGCAGAGGAAGGTGGCCGCCTCGACCCGGTCGGGAATGATGGGAAAATCCGTGGTATGGAGGCGCTCCACCCCTTCGATCATAATCGTGGCGGTGCCGTCTCCCTTAATGCGGGCGCCCATGGAGCGGCAGAAGTTAGCCAAATCGACAATTTCCGGCTCCTGGGCCGCATTGCCGATGATGGTTTCCCCCTCCGCTAGGGTGGCGGCCATCATAATGGTCTCCGTAGCGCCAACGCTGGGATAGTCAAGGTAAATATTGGCTCCCGTCAGCCGGCGCCGGTTGCCCCGCACACTGGCGTGGACGACGCCGTGTTCAATGCGCACGTCGGCACCCATGGCGTGGAGACCCCGGACGTGGAGATCCACGGGCCGAGCGCCGATGGCGCAACCGCCGGGCAGGGGCACCTGGGTGGTTCCCAATCGAGCCAGGAGGGGGCCAATGACAAAAAAGCTGGCCCGGAGTTGGGAAACGAGTTCGTAGGGCGCCTGGGATTGACCGATGTGACGGGCGTCGATATCGAGGCAATCCCCAAAACGTTGAAACTTAACCCCAATGGCGCCGAGGATTTGGCACATCCGGTCAATGTCCGCCAGCGCTGGCAGGTTCCTGAGCCGACAGTCATCGGCGCAGAGGAGGGTCCCCGCCATAATGGCTAGGGCAGAATTTTTAGCGCCGCTGATCCGGACTTCTCCCCGTAGGGACGCGCCGCCATGAACCTCGATGACCGGTTGCAGTCCTTCGGTGGACTGGGGGGTTATGGTGGTCGCCTCATGAATCGTCTTAATAGCCTTTTCCTCCCGGAACAATAGAGAATTATCCATAAATGTAAAATTCGCTTAACAGTCTAGCGGAATTCTGTCAATTTATTGAGTTTGAGTCCCAAATTCGTTGAATAGTTCCAATTCTGCGCCCTCGGCGAACAATTTGAGACCAGGGGCTTGACTTTAGCGCCGCCCTGGGAGATGATGATGAATCGTGACCTAAGCGGAACTGGCGGAATTGGTAGACGCGCTAGATTCAGGTTCTAGTGTTCGCAAGGACTTCCGGGTTCAAGTCCCGGGTTCCGCATCGCCCCCAAGGAAACCGTGAAAGAGTTTCCCAATGCGGTTTTAACCAGCCGCCAAAATCCCCTAATCAAGCGCCTGCGGCAACTGCAACAAGCCAAAGGGCGCCGCCAGCAAGAGTGTTTATTGCTGGAAGGCACTCATTTATTAGAAGCGGCCCTGGCCCACCTTGAGCGGCTGGAGTGGGTCGGCGCGACGGAAGCTTGGCAAAAAAAGCATCCCCAACTCTGGCGCCGAGCCTTAAATCAAAGTCAAGACAGCGCCGCGGTCAGTCCCGAAGTTCTCGGAGCCTTAGCCACTACGGTTACCCCCGACGGCGTGGCGGCGGTGATTCGAGACCCGCTTCAGACGTTAACCCCTCCGCCCCATCCTCCCCTAGCTCTGCTCCTAGACCGCCTGCAAGACCCCGGCAACCTCGGAACCCTTCTTCGGGTCGGCGCCGCGGCGGGACTCCAGGGCTTGTGGTTAACCCCGGACTGCGTCGATTTGGGCAACCCCAAAGTTCTGCGAGCCTCCGCCGGCGCTTGGTTTCAAATGCCCCGGCAGGTTCTCTCCGACCCCGTCTCCTGGGTGCGATCCCTGGGAGCGAAGGGCTATCAAATTATCGCCGCAACTCCCCAGGCGCCGAAGCTTTACTGGGATTTAGATTTTAGCCGTCCCACCCTGCTCCTCTTGGGGAGCGAAGGCCAGGGCCTACGCCCAGAGTTGGCGGCGCTGGCTAACGAAGCCGTAGCCATTCCCCAGGCACCGGGGGTAGAGTCCTTGAATGCGGCGGTCAGCGCCGCCTTGATGCTTTACGAAGCTCGGCGCCAGGCGCAAAGTCGTTCCGAGTAGCCGTTTTTCTCATCAACATCTCGTTCTACTGGCTAGAGGTAATGCCCCGCTCCCGTAACTGTTGGATAAAGTAATCCTCCAAAGAAATACGGGCTAGGTTGAGGTGGACTAGCTGGGCGTTCCATTGGGGCAGTTGGGCTAAAAAGGGTTGGGGATCTCCCCGCAGTTGCCCCCGCCAGAGACCGTCCTCCCACTGTAAATCCTCTAACCAGGGTTGGAGTTGTTCCCGCTCGGCGCCGCGGAGCGCCGCCTGATAGACGTCGGAGCGCCCTAATAATTCCTCCAGGGAGCCGAGGCAGAGGAGTTCCCCCCGGGCCAAGATGGCGATGCGGTCACAGATCTGCTCCACGTCCGCCAGGATATGGGAATTGAAAAAAATGGTTTTGCCCTGTTCCTTCAGCGCCAGGATAATTTCCCGCACCTGGTAACGTCCCAGGGGATCAAGACCGGACATGGGTTCGTCGAGGAAAACCACCTCCGGGTCGTTGATCAGCACCTGGGCCATGCCCACCCTTTGAAGCATCCCCTTGGAGTATTGGCGCAGTTGCTTCTTCTTCGCCGTTTTCAGATCCAGCCCCACCAGTTCAAACAGCGCCTCAATCCGTTTTTTCAGCGCCGGTTGGGGCAACTGGAACAGCCCCCCCACAAAGGTCAAAAATTCCCAGGCGGTGAGGTAATCGTAAAAATAGGCGTTTTCCGGTAGGTAACCCAACCGTTGTTTGGTGGCCCGGTCGCCGATGGGTTTGCCCAACAGAGTGGCGCCGCCGGTGCTGGGGCGAATCACCCCCAGGAGAATCTTCAACAAGGTCGTCTTGCCGGCGCCGTTGGGGCCCAGCAATCCAAAAGTTTCGCCGGCGCTGACGGAGAGGGAGAGTTCCTGGAGAGAGCGCACCTTTTGATTGAGCCAAAAGCCGGTGCGGTAGGTTTTGCTCAGTTGCCAGGCGTCCACCGCCGCGGGTCCGGGAGTCTGGAGGGAGGTCGTCATAGAATTCTTGGGCAACAACAGGGAAAGACGTTGACGCTAAGGCTATTTTACCCAGGGGCGCCGTCCTTGCGGATTACTCAGCTAGATCCCCGCCTTAAACCTTAAATCATTTAGGTCTCTCGGCGCCTGTAACCCAGATGTGATAAAATTTTGGGGTCTTTTGTCATCCGGGCCAGCCAGCCCCTAATCCGGCAAAAATTGGAGAGGATATGACCAGTAACTACAGCGCCGATCAAATTCAAGTCCTCGAAGGGCTGGAGCCGGTACGGAAACGTCCGGGGATGTACATCGGCTCCACGGGCCCCAAGGGTCTGCACCATCTGGTTTACGAGGTGGTGGACAACGCTATTGACGAGGCGCTGGCAGGTTACTGCACCCATATTGAAATTGATATTAATCCCGACGGCTCCGTGACGGTGGTGGATAACGGCCGGGGGATTCCTACAGATATTCACCCCACCACCGGCCGGTCGGCGCTGGAAACGGTCTTGACGGTGCTCCACGCCGGGGGCAAGTTCGGCGGCGGCGGTTATAAGGTCTCCGGCGGTCTCCACGGTGTCGGTGTCTCGGTGGTCAATGCCCTCTCGGAATGGGTGGAAGTGAAGGTTTGGCGAGAGGAGAAGGAGCATCGGCAACGCTTTGAACGGGGCAACCCCATCGGCACCTTAGCCGCGACGCCTAACTCGGAGCACGCCACGGGAACCTCGGTTTCTTTTTTGCCAGACACAGAAATTTTTAAAGACGGCATCGAATTTGACTACCCCACTTTGGCGGGGCGCCTGAAGGAGTTGGCCTACCTGAACGCGGGGGTGAGAATCACCTTTGGAGACCGGCGTCCGGGCAAGGAGCGGGAAGAAATCTTTTATTACGAAGGGGGCATTAAAGAGTATGTCGCCTATATGACCTCGGAAAAAGAGCCTCTGCACCGGGAAATTATCTACGTTAACGGCGAAAAGAACGACGTGCAGGTGGAAGTGGCGCTCCAGTGGTGTGTGGACGCCTACAACGATAACTTGCTGGGCTTCGCCAACAATATCCGCACCATCGACGGCGGCACCCATTTGGAAGGCTTAAAAACGGTCTTAACCCGCACCCTCAACAGCGTCGCCCGCAAGCGCAACAAGATTAAGGAAAACGAGGCCAACCTCGGCGGGGAAAACGTGCGGGAGGGTCTGACGGGCGTCATTTCCGTGAAAGTTCCCGACCCGGAATTTGAGGGGCAAACCAAAACCAAGTTGGGCAATACGGAAGTCCGGGGCATCGTCGATACCTTGGTGGGAGAGGCGCTGGGGGAATTTTTGGACTTTAATCCCCAGGTGGCGGATTCCATTATTGAAAAAGCCGTTCAGGCCTTTAAAGCGGCGGAGGCGGCCCGTCGGGCCCGGGAGTTGGTGCGCCGCAAGTCGGTGTTGGAGTCTTCCACCCTACCGGGCAAGTTGGCGGATTGCAGTTCTAAAGACCCATCGGAGTCGGAAATTTTTATCGTCGAAGGAGACTCAGCCGGAGGCTGTTTTTCTGGCGATACCCGAGTGGCGCTGGCGGACGGTCGGAATCTCAGCTTTGAGGACCTTGTAGCCGAGCGCCGGCAAGGAATCGACCACTATTGCGACACCATCCAAGAAAACGGACACATTGGCCTCGCCAAAATTCTCCATCCTCGGGTCACCAAGAAAAACGTTCAGGTGATTAAGATCACCCTGGATAACGGCGAAGAAATTCTCTGCACCCCTGACCACCGCTTTATGCTCCGGGACGGCAGTTTCAAAGCTGCGGAACTTCTAATGCCTGATGATTCTCTAATGCCGCTCTACCGCCAAATTTCCACCAAACAGGAGAAGCAAAGGAACCTAGAGGGTTACGAGCAGGTTTGGGATACCCACTCCGAAAAGTGGATTTATACTCACCTTCTAGCGGAGAATCCGCAAAGTTTAAATCCCCCTACACTTCGGCCTTGCTCAGTGGGACAATCCCCCTTAGAAAGGGGGACTTTAAATCCGGTTCCCCCCTTACAAAGGGGGGTTAGGGGGGATAAAGTCGGCGCTTCAGCCTTGCGTCAAAACCCCTTGAACCGTCAGGGTCAGACTCAAACCTCAGCGCGGGAGGCCATCGCTAACTACAACCACCGGGTCGTCAAAATTGAACCCATTTCGGAAACAATGGACGTTTATGATCTGGAAGTTCCCCAGACCCATAACTTTGCCCTAGCCAGCGGCGTTTTTGTCCATAACAGCGCCAAGCAAGGGCGAGACCGGCGCTTTCAGGCGATTCTGCCCCTGCGGGGCAAGATTCTCAATATCGAGAAAACCGACGACGCCAAGATTTATAAAAACACCGAGATTCAAGCCCTAATCACGGCGCTGGGATTGGGCATTAAGGGGGACGAGTTTGACGTCTCGCAACTGCGGTATCACCGCGTTGTCTTGATGACCGATGCCGACGTGGACGGCGCTCACATTCGCACCCTCTTGCTCACCTTCTTCTATCGCTACCAACGGGATCTGGTGGATCAGGGCTATATTTACATCGCCTGCCCGCCCTTGTACAAACTAGAGCGGGGGAAAAATCACTTCTACTGCTATTCCGACCGGGAACTGCAACAGCAAATCAGCCAATTTCCCGCCAACGCCAGCTACACCATCCAGCGCTTTAAGGGTTTGGGGGAAATGATGCCGGAACAACTCTGGGAAACGACCATGAATCCCGAGAGCCGGACGTTTAAGCAGGTGCAAATCGAAGACGCCGCCGAAGCGGACCGGATCTTTACCGTCCTCATGGGTGACCGAGTAGCGCCGCGCCGGGAATTTATCGAAACCTACGGCGCCAAGTTAAATCTAGCGGAGTTGGATATTTAGACGCTACTCCAGAGCGTGGACTTGGCTGAGGATATAGCGGAGACGGTCGTAGTCGTCCTTAAGCAGTAAGCCTAGGTGACGTCCCACCTGGATTAACCAGTCCTGATCCAATCGCAATCCATAGACCGAACGAATGGCCGCGGCGATCAACCCGTCCACTGGGGTGTCCGTCACTTGTAGGAGCATTCGTAGAAAATCCGGCGCTTCGGTAAACGCCGCAATTTCCTCGGGAGCGCATTGATAGACCGCCTGGTGGATCTGGGGTGGCCGGGGCGGCAGGTAATGGCGAATCACCAGCGCCGTTTTACCCCGAGAGGAAGCGCCACTGGTTTGGAAACCGAGGATGGCGACCCGAAACTCGGTTTTGAGCATGGCGAAGATTTGGGGTTGTTGCTCCCGCAATTCCTCTAGGGAAAGCCCCAGCGCCCTAGCCCGGTGCAGGGAGTCAATCGGCGCCGTGGTCACAAAACTAACGACGCCAAAGATTAAGTTCCCGGACTGCTCGTCCAGGGCCTTGACCCAACCGCCAAAGGGGGGAGTAGGCGGAAAACTCAGGTCGTCCGGCTCTAAACACTGAGCCAAGAATCCCGTAGTGCTGGTCTCGATCACCTCGGCGATATATTCCGCGGGGCGCTGGTCAAAGGCGAATGGGGCCATGGGGGTTGAGGGTCGCTCTGGAGGGAACCGGAAAAAGGGAAGTAACGACTACTGTAAAATAATTCCCAGCCTTGTCTAAGTCCCGCCGCTATTCCCTTGACCTTCTCCGCTCCCCATCTGATCCGCTATCTCTTTCCCCTCTACGACCCGGAAGTTAAGGTCTGGTCTGGAGAGGCGAGATTGTTGCGAACCTTGACCTTCGCCTGGATGTTCATTGGTTTAATTGTTCTTTTTTCCGCCTCCTTTCCGGAATCCTTGGAAACTGGGGGCAATGGGTTAGGGATTATCCTTAAACAGATAGTTTTCTTTTGGTTGGGGCTGAATTTATTTAATCTCGTCGCCCGCCGCCCGCTCAAGACCCTATTTCAAATCGCGCCTTGGGGAGTCTTGATTGTCTGGGGCCTAATTCTAGCGACCAAAACCGGTCTGGGGGTAGAGATTAATGGCGCTAAACGTTGGTTGGCTTTGGGGCCCTTGCTCCTGCAACCCTCGGAGTTAATGAAGCCCTTTTTGGTGTTGCAAAGCGCCGCTATCTTTGGCAATTGGGTTAAACTACCCTGGAAAGTTCGTCTCTTTTGGATTGGCGTTTTTGCCTTGGTCTTAGCGAGCATCCTGCTTCAACCCAACCTCAGCACCACGGCGCTTTGCGGGATGAGTCTTTGGTTAATCGCTCTGGCTTCTGGTTTACCCTTTTCCTACCTAACGAGCGCTGCGCTTTTGGGACTCCTAGCGGCGCTGGCGAGTATTACCTTCAAGGAATACCAGCGCCAACGGATTATTTCCTTTTTAGACCCCTTCGACGACGCGAGGGGCGCCGGTTACCAACTGGTGCAAAGTCTCTATGCCATCGCCTCCGGGGGCGTGGCTGGCGCCGGTTACGGTCTCTCTCAGCAAAAGCTCTTTTACCTGCCGATTCAAACTACCGATTTCATTTTCGCCGTTTTTGCCGAGGAGTTTGGCTTGATTGGCTGTCTGGCCTTTTTAACCTTTTTGATGCTCTTCGCCAGCTTAGGTCTGCGGGTGGCGCTCCGGTGTCGTCATCGGGTCAAGCGCCTAGTGGCGGTGGGGGGCGTGATTTTACTAGTGGGGCAATCTTTACTCAATATCGGCGTGGCCAGCGGCGCTCTGCCCACCACTGGTTTGCCCTTGCCCTTCTTCAGCTACGGCGGTAGCTCCTGTTTAGCCAGCCTACTCCTAGCCGGGTTGATTGTCCGCGTAGCTCGGGAAGGCAACAGCGCCGACTTGGTGACGATGCCTGGAGAATCGCCAGCGCCTAAGGCCGTTTAAAAGGCGTTGCCGAGAACTTCGCACGGGAGCATCTCATTTTTGAAATAAAGAGCCCCCTATTTTTAAATCAACACGCCGGGGGATTTTTGAATTGGAACCAAGTCTAAAATATCGAGGCTGGCGCAGTATTCCATGTCGGCGCGGCCTTTGAGTCCCAATAAGCGGCGGCCGTGGCTGGCTTGCTGGAGGAGTTCCAGTAAATTGTCCCGCCACTGGCGAAACAGAGCGCAAGCCGCAATCACTTCGTCGTTGCCGACTTGGTAGGAACAGGACTCCGCTAAAAGTTCCGCAACGGCGCCGGCGCAGACCGTATCTTCTAGAGAATAACCTCCCTCCCAACCGGACCCTAATAACCAAAGGGTTTGCGGTTGGGTCAGCGCCAAAAATTCCGTCACCGCTCGACGATTAATCAGCGCCGCTGTGGCCACCTGGGGCGCCGCTTCCACCCGCTGGAGGGCCCGAGTGCCGTTGGTGGTGCTCAGGAATAGGCGCTTGCCCGCCATCAATTCAGGATTACAGTCTAGGGGCGAGTTTCCCAAATC
>JBKCES010000146.1:0-3175 GCA_046304295.1 Cyanobacteriota bacterium
GATGGTCTGGGTATCGTTCCCAACGCCCTCCCGGTATGCCCACCCTGATCCATGGTCTGCGGCGCTTTGAGGCTATCTTCCTCGGATGGAAACTAGCTCACACTCCACTTGTGTGTACACGGTAGCTTGGAAAGGGGGGAACCGGCTTCAAAGTCCCCCTTGCAAAGGGGGATTTAGGGGGATAAAGCCCAAAACTGAGTCTTTAACCGAGATCTGTGTACACCGTAGCCTTGGAAAGGGGGGAACCGGCTTTAAAAGTCTCCCTTACAAAGGGGGATTGTTCCACTGAGCTTGCCGAAGTGTAGGGGGATCAAACCCAAAACTGAGTTTTTAACCGAGACTTGTGTACACCGTAGCTTAGAAAGGGGAGCAGATGTCGAACGGCTCAGTACGGCGCCTGACCAAGGGAGATTCATGGAGAGAGTTAAAGACCGTCCAGATAGCCCCTTAACCTTTAAGGTAGGTGTATTGCAGCAAACTGCGCTCGTAATTCTCTAGCAGAAGTTGGGCTTCCTCTAGGGTCATGCGCTCCTCCTCCAGCGCCGTTTCCGTGTAACAGCGGACATTTTCCAGTAAATCCTCGGGGTCGTATTGAACGTAACTGAGAACTTCGGCGATGGTGTCCCCTTTGACTAAGTGCTCAATCTGATAACCCTTGGGAGTCATTTGGATATGGACGACGTTAATATCCCCAAAGAGATTGTGTAAATTGCCCATAATCTCTTGATAGGCACCCATCAGGAACATTCCCAAATAATAGGGTTCAGCGGTGGGGGGGTGGTCGGGGTGTTTAATCTCGATCAAGGGATGGAGTTCGAGGACAGATTTGACATCTTTGAGGTCGATAAATTGGTCGATTTTGCCGTCGCTATCGCAGGTAATGTCGGCTAAAATGCCCCGTTGGGTGGGTTCTTGATCCAAGCGATGGATGGGCATAATCGGGAACAATTGGTCAATGGCCCAGGAGTCCGGCGCCGATTGAAAGACGGACATATTGACGTAATAGATAGAAGAGAGATTTAACTCCAAATCCTCTAAATCATCCGGCACATAATCCTGTTGGCGGCAGATGTCGAGAATTTTCTGGCAACAGGCCCAATAGAGTTGCTCGGCGCTGGCTCGTTCTTTGAGGGTTAAGTAACCGAAGTTAAATAAACTGATGGCTTCTTCTTTAAATTGAACGGCGTCGTGGTAAGCCTCCTGATAGTTATCCACGGAGATGGTTTCCCAGGTTTCCCGGAGATTGCGCACAATCAGGTGTTCTTTTTCTTCAATTTTAGGGAGTTGGGGATTAATTTGATTGGTGGCTAGGACGTCGAAAATTAAGACCGATTGGTGGGAGGCGATGGCCCGACCGCTTTCGCTCACCAAGGTGGGGCAGGGAATTTGGGCGGCGTCGCAGGCTTCCTGCACGGCGGAAATGACGTCGTTGACGTAGTTCTGGATGTTGTAATTTTTGGAGGCGTAGAAATTGGTTTTGGAGCCGTCGTAATCTACCCCCAAACCACCGCCCACGTCCAAATACTGCATCCCAGCGCCGAGTTTCTGGAGTTGGACATAGATTTGGCTTGCCTCCGTCATCGCTTCTTTGATCACGGAAATAGAGGAAATTTGGGAGCCGATGTGGAAATGAAGCAGTTGCAGACAGTCCAACATATCCGCGTCTTTGAGTTGGTTAACCACCCGCAACATTTCGGGAATGGTCAGGCCGAACTTGGCCCGGTCGCCGGTGGAAACGCCCCAGCGCCCCACCCCCTGGGTGCTCAGTTTAGCTCGGACGCCCAAAATGGGTTTAATGCCTAAATTCTGACTAATATCAATGGCTAAAATAACCTCGGAAACCTGCTCCAGCACAATAATGGGACGATGCCCTAGGCGTCGGGCTAAGAGCGCCGTTTCGATATATTCCCGGTCTTTGTAACCGTTGCAAATGAGGAGAGCTTGGTTGTGCTCCGCTTCCGGGGAATCCGTGGGTTCCAGCATTGCCAGGGCTATCATTAACTCCGGTTTAGATCCCGCTTCTAGTCCGAAATAGTAGGATTTGCCGTAGCGCACCAGGGATTCCACAATATGACGGTGTTGATTGCATTTAACGGGATAGACGCCCCGGTAATGGTTGGGGTAGTTGTAGCGGGCGATCCCCCTTGCAAAGGCGGCGTTGAGGCGATTAATCCGGTCGGCTAAAATGTCGGAAAAGCGCACCAAAAGGGGCAGACCGATATTGCGTTTTCTGAGGCCTTCCACCAGTTCGTATAAATCCAACGACCCTCCGTGGTCGCCCTGGGGGGAAACGGTGACGTGACCGGCGGCGTTGATGGAAAAATAGGGATCGCCCCAGCCTTCGATGCGGTAGAGGTTTTCGCTGTCTTCAATAGTCCAGACCTTCGGCGGCGCTGGAACGAGGGCGGATTGTTCGGAGGGGGGTTCGAGGACGGCTTGGAGTTCCATAGGTTAGGGATGGTTAAGAGAGCGGGGCGCTGGTTCGTTTCCCTCATCCCCTTCCCCCAGAGCGGGAGAGGGATTTAGGGTGAGGGTAAAGGCTTGAGAACGTACTACTTACAAAAATGAAATGTTTCCGATTGACCCTTAATGATGTTTCAGCGCCAGCGCCGAATTGTTCAGAGTCCGACACCTCCCAGTCCAGCGCCGTTCTCAAAAGTCTAGCGCCGTTTTATTGGCTTCCTCCAGTTGGCTTTGGCTCTATTTTACAGAAAAATAGATTGAACGCTTAGCTTGCTTTTGCCAAGGGACGAACCGTTAAAATTTCATCTGAGCGCAGAACCTCTACTACAGAGAGGGGAACAGCGATTACTGTCAATGACTCGCCGATTGCGTTAAAGACTTCCAAGAGACAACCGATTTCGCCATTATTCGGATGAGGGACAAAATCAATTAAGACGGCTATATCTCCAGTCTTTAGACTATATTCCGGTAAGTCGCAGGTCAGCGCAACCTCTTGATACAACTCGATCGTCATGTTTAAGACTCCTTTAACGGTTTGAGCGTTACAAACTGGAATTTGCCATCGATTCGTCGTAACCGTTCAGGGGGGTATCCAAACTTTGTAAGCTATAAGATTAGACGATTTCGGTATTGAAAATGCCGGTTTTTGATTATTTTAGGTTTTCTCTTAATAATGAAAATCCCAATTCCCGGCTCACAACCCCCATTTTCC
>JBKCES010000147.1:0-13977 GCA_046304295.1 Cyanobacteriota bacterium
AAAATGGGGGTTGTGAGCCGGGAATTGGGATTTTCATTATTAAGAGAAAACCTAAAATAATCAAAAACCGGCATTTTCAATACCGAAATCGTCTAATCTTATAGCTTACAAAGTTTGGATACCCCCCTGAACGGTTACGTCAGACCAATCAGGAAGCTATCAAAGTAATCCAACACCTGCCGCCACAGGTTGTAGATCGAGCGGTGACACTCATCGATGATGATGAAATCGAAGAATTCCACCGGGATTCTCGGGTTATACACCACAGACATCGGAGCCTTGGGCGGTATAAACTCATTGGGATTGACTTCCTCGGCTTTCTCATCCAACTCTTCCCCCTTCAAAATAGAGTAGAGCCGCTGAATCGTGGAGATACAAACCTGGCTATCGGTTGCCAGGTAGCGCGACTTCAACCGTTGCACGGTGTACAGTTCTGTGAACTTGCGGTTATCGTCCACCGGGGTAAAGGCCATGAACTCCTGCTCGGCCTGCTCCCCCAGATTTTTGGTATCCACCAGAAAGAGCACCCGTTCCGCCTTGGCAAACTTGAGCAATCGGTACACAGCGGTGATCGCGGTAAAGGTTTTACCGGCGCCAGTTGCCATCTGAATCAGAGCGCGGGGCCGATTGTCCTTAAAGGAATGCTCTAGGTTTTGGATCGCCTGCGTCTGACAGTCCCGCAATCCGGTGGTATCCAGTCCGGGAAGATCCAGTAACCGTACTCTCAAGGGGCGATCGGTTCTAAGCCACTTTTGCAATGTTTCGGGGCGGTGAAAGGAAAAGACTGGGCGCGATCGCGGTTTAGGATCCCGGCCATCGGTAAAACGAGTTAACACCCCTGTCGCTTCATACATAAAGGGGAGCGGCTCGTTATTAATATACTTAAGTCTGGCCGTAGCATAGCCCTGGGTTTGATCTTCCGCCACCGTGAGGCGGTGGCCTTCCTCTTCCCGCTTGGCTTCAATAATGCCCACCGGTTGGCGATCGACAAACAGCGCATAGTCGGCGGGGCCAACATCGGTAGGGTATTCCCGGATTGCCACGCCTAAAGCGGCATTCAGGTTAATCTTATTCTTGCTCTGCACATCCCACCCCGCCTGCCGAAGCCGGTCATCGATACGATCCCGCGCCTGGTGCTCTGGGTTTTGATTCGGGTCAGTCATAGCAAGAAAGCAGATTGTACGAAGCCTAGCGCCGCCAGGGCCCGATCCCGGTACTGACCGTGGCGCTCCCGTTTACTCCGAGACGGTTCAGATAAGGGCGGCAAAATGCCGAAATTGGGAGGCATGGGTTGGAAATGTTTGGCGTCGGCGCCGCTAATGAAGGCGAAGAGGGCGCCCATTAAGGTCTCGGGGGGTAAAACCAGGAGGTCTTGCCCCAAAACCCGGCGAGCGGCGTTAGTTCCCGCTAACCAGCCCCCCGCCACCGCGGCGGCGTAGCCCTCCGTGCCGATGAGTTGTCCGCAGGCCAAGAGACTGGGACGGCGATGAAAGGCGAGATCCGGGCCCAGCAGTTGGGGAGAATTAATAAAGGTATTGCGGTGCATCACCCCCATCCGCACAAACTCCGCTGTTTCTAAGCCCGGAATCAGGGAAAAAATCCGCTTTTGCTCCCCCCATTTCAAATTGGTCTGGAAACCCACCAGGTTCCAAAGTTGTCCCGCCTTATCTTCCTGCCGCAGTTGGGCCACGGCGTAGGGGCGGCGCTGGCGATTTTCCGGGTCGAGGAAATCCCCCAGACGGCTATCAAAGAGTCCCACGGGTTTCAGGGGCCCGTAGCGCATGGTGTCTTCCCCCCGTTGGGCCAATTCCTCAATGGGGAGGCACCCTTCAAAAAACTGGGCCGTTTCCCGCTCAAAGTCCTTTAGTTCCGCCTGCTCCCCCTCCCGGAGCGCCTGCCAAAAGCGTTGGTACTGTTCCCGGCTAAAGGGGCAGTTTAAATAGGCCGCTTCTCCCCGGTCGTAGCGGGAGGCCAGAAAGGCGACATCCCGGTTAATGGACTCCCCCACCACAATGGGGCTGGCGGCGTCGAAAAAACTCAGGTATTCCAGCCCGGTAAAGCGCCGCAAATCCTCCGTCAGCGCCGGACTGGTGAGGGGGCCGGTGGCTAACACCGCGACCCCGTCCTGGGGAATTTGGGTGATTTCTCCCCGCCGCAGGTCGATGAGGGGATGGCATTCTAAAGTTTCCGTTAGGGTTTGGCTAAAGACGCCCCGGTCTACCGCCAGGGCACCCCCTGCGGGCACGGCGTGCTCGTCCGCTGTTTGAATCACTAGGGAACCTAGGCGCCGCAATTCTTCCTGGAGCAGGCCTGCGGCCCGGTCCGTGGCCTGGGCGCCGAAGGAATTACTGCAAACTAATTCCCCTAACTGGTCGCTGTGGTGGGCGGGACTGCGGCGCTGGGGGCGCATTTCCCAGAGGATCACCGGAACGCCAGCCTGGGCGATTTGCCATGCGGCTTCCGCTCCGGCTAGACCGCCGCCGATAACTTGGACGGGGGAAAGGGACATGGATAGAAGAATGATTAAGACGTTTTACACTCATGCTAACCGTCTGAGCGGATCTTGGGAAAGTCCCTAGCTCCCTCCGCGCCTTTCCCTAGGCTCCGGCTTTGCGCAATCAATTCTCCAATAGCGGAGGATCAAGCTCCAGCGCCGTCAGAAAATTTAACATTTTCTCTAGCGTCGGCTCCAGAAAATCCTGCTAGAGTGGGGACTAGATTTGTAAATACGCCTTCTAGTATAGGGCTGAACCGAGTTTAACTTTTGCGATTCCCTGAGCATTTCCATGACTCTGACCCCTTTTCCTTGGCTGACGGCGATTATCCTCTTTCCCATCGTTGCGGCGCTTTTCATCCCCCTCATTCCCGACAAGGACGGTAAAACAGTCCGTTGGTATTCTCTGGTAGTGGGGTTAATCGACTTCGCTCTGCTGGTCTGGGCCTTTTACGGGCAGTACGACCTTGGCAATCCGGGTTTGCAGTTGGCGGAAAGTTACACCTGGTTGCCCCAGATTGACCTCAAGTGGTCCGTCGGCGCCGATGGGTTGGCCATGCCCTTGATTTTACTGACGGGCTTTATCACCACCTTGGCCATTATGGCGGCCTGGCCTGTGACGTTGAAGCCCAAACTCTTTTATTTCCTGATGCTGGCCATGTACGGCGGGCAGATCGCCGTCTTTGCGGTGCAGGATATGTTGCTCTTTTTCCTGGTGTGGGAATTGGAGTTGGTGCCAGTTTACTTGATCCTCTCCATCTGGGGAGGCAAGCGCCGTCTCTACGCGGCTACCAAGTTTATCCTCTACACGGCGGGGGGGTCCCTCTTCATCCTGCTGGGAGGCTTAACCTTGGCTTTCTATGGGGATAACGTCACCTTTGATATGGGCGCCATCGCGGCCAAGGAGATTCCCCTTAATCTCCAACTCCTACTCTACGCCGGGTTTTTAATCGCCTACGGCGTCAAACTGCCGATTTTCCCCCTCCATACCTGGCTCCCGGACGCCCACGGGGAAGCCACGGCGCCGGCCCACATGCTGCTGGCGGGGATTTTACTCAAAATGGGGGGTTACGCCCTTCTGCGGATGAACGTGGAAATGCTCCCGGCGGCTCACGCAGTCTTTGCCCCGGTTTTGGTGATCCTCGGGGTGGTGAATATTATCTACGCGGCGCTGACCTCCTTCGCCCAACGGAACCTGAAGCGGAAAATCGCCTACTCCTCCATTTCCCACATGGGCTTTGTCCTGATTGGCATTTCCTCCTTTACGGAACTGGGCATGAGCGGCGCCATGTTGCAGATGATTTCCCACGGTCTCATCGGCGCTAGCTTGTTCTTCATGGTGGGGGCCACCTACGACCGCACCCACACCCTGATGTTGGACGAAATGGGCGGTGTGGGACAACGGATGAAGAAGGTCTTCGCCATGTGGACAGCCTGCTCCTTGGCGTCCTTGGCTCTGCCGGGAATGAGCGGCTTTGTGGCGGAGTTGATGGTCTTTGTGGGCTTCGCCACTAGCGACGCCTATAATGTCGTTTTTCGGACAATCATCGTGGTTCTGATGGGAGTGGGCGTCATTCTAACGCCGATTTACCTGCTCTCCATGCTCCGGGAAATGCTCTACGGCCCGGAAAACGAGGAACTGGTCAGCCATACGGCGCTGGTGGACGCGGAGCCGCGGGAGGTCTTTATCATCGGCTGTCTGTTGGTGCCGATCATCGGCATTGGTTTCTATCCCAAGCTGGTGACTCAAATCTACGACGCCACCTTTAACCAAATTACCCACCTCGCCCGTCAGGGGGTGCCCAGTTTAAAAACTACGGCTTTAGCGCCGGAACCCTACCAAGCGCCGTCTTTACCCCAAAACCGCGTTTAAAGCCCCGGCGCTTCGGCAAACTCCCACAAACGGGGACACCGAAGCGCCGTCCCCCAGCAACTGGGGCGTTAACTATTTAGTCAAACGGGTCAAGACGGCATTGGAGCGCTCGATGAAGCCCTTCATGCCTTCCGCGTCTAGACCCCGTTGGGCCATCAGCGCCAGATCGTAGACGTGTTGGCAGAGGTATTTAGCCATTTCCCCGGAGGGAGACTCCCCGGCGCCCTGGACGATGGCGCCCTGGCCGAGGGAGAGAATATTTTGGATCAAAGGGTGATTAGTATTGATCACTAAAACATGCTCGTCGGGGAAAGCCATGGCCTGTTGTTGCATCATGGCCGTCATCTCCCGCAGGCGCCGCATGGCTTCGGGGAGTAGAACCATGGCCGGGGGCGTGGTTTGGGGATCGTCGGCCTTGAGGGATTCGGTGCGGATATTAATTTTGGGATTGTTGAGCGCCTTTTCAAAGAGGTCTTTGATCTGCTCGCTCCGGGACTTTTGGGTAACGGGATCAACTAACTCATTGGCTTTGTCCTCCTCTAGGAGGGTTTTGTCCAACTCCGAATCTACCCGAGAGAATTTGACTTCGTTGTATTCCCGCTCCAGGAAGGGAATAAAGTAATTGGTATCGATGAAGGAATCCATAAAGAGGACTTCGATGCCCTGATTTTTGTAGAGTTCCACGTAGGTGGCCTGGGCGGCTGGATCGGTGCAGTAAAAGACCCGATTTTCGTGGCGCTCTTTGTTGCGGGCGAGGTAGTTTTTCAGAGTGGTAAAGCCCGCTTTTTCGTAGGGATCGACCCCATCCGCCGTCGGGGAAACGTCGGCCCAAGCATCCTCGCCGGTCTGGACTTCCACGGCGGGGGTTTCGGCGCCCTTCCCTTCCGCCTTGTGGGTGGTGCGGTAGAGGAGAATATCTTCCACCTGTTGCTTAAATTTATCGTCCTTGAGGGAGCCAAACTTCACAAAGGTGCCAATATCTTCCCAACATTTCAAATACTCCTCGGCGCTTTCGCTATAGAGGGATTTAAGACGGTCGCCCACTTTTTTAGCGATGTAATCGGCGATGCGGCGGACAGTGCGGTGGTTGGTTAAGGCACTGCGGGAGACGTTGAGGGGAATATCGGGGCTGTCAATCACGCCCCGGAGAGGCATTAAAAACTCGGGAATCACTTCTTCGCAGTGGTCGCTTACAAAGACCTGATTGCAGAAGAGTTTAATTTGCCCTTTGGAGACGTCCACATCGGGGCGCAGTTTGGGGAAATAGAGGATACCGTTGAGTAAAAAGGGGTAATCAGTATTTAAATGCACCCAGAGAAGGGGATCTTCTTGAAAAGGATAGAGGTAGCGGTAAAGTTCGAGGTAATCTTCCTTCGTTAAATTCTGGGGAGACTCCTTCCAATAGGCCCGTTGTTTGTTGAGGGTTTCCCCTTCAAAGCGGATGGGAACCGCCATAAAGTCGGAATAGGTCTTGACCAGTTGGCGAATGCGCCCGGCTTCTAGGTATTCCTGCTCGTCCTCCAGGATGGTTAAGGTCACAGTGGTGCCCACCTGTTTGCGGTCGGAGTCCGTCAATTCAAATTCCGGGGAGCCGTCGCAACTCCAATGCACCGCCTGGGCGCCGTCCTGGTAGGAGAGGGTGTCGATTTCCACTTTGCTGGAGACCATAAAGGCGGAGTAGAAACCCAGACCGAAATGACCGATTAAGTCGTTGGCGGATTTTTGGTATTTTTCGATAAATTCTTCGGCGCTGGAGAAGGCGACTTGGTTAATATATTTCTTCACCTCCTCGGGGCTCATACCAATGCCGTTATCGGTGATGGAGAGGGTTTTATTGACCTTATCCACCACAATGCTAATTTCTCCCTCCGGGATCTCCCCGGCGCCATAGGCCGCCATTTTCCGCTTGGCGATGGCGTCCACGGCGTTGGAAATTAATTCCCGCAGGAAAATTTCGTGATCCGTGTAGAGGGATTTTTTGATAATGGGAAAAATATTCTCGGTGTGGATCGTGATATTGCCTTTTTCGAGGACAGTCATAGGAGTTCGGATGGCGATTTATAGGTTGAACAGTAGGATTACCCCAATATAGTAAAGCCCCCAGAGCGCCTGACAAGCGGGAAGTCCCCCTGGGAGCCTTCGGTTAACCGCACTCCCTTCCCAGGGATTCCCCTTTCCCCCTAAACTAAGATTTTCTCCCTCAGCTACGGGTAGCGGTTATGAGTCAAGGGTTTGATTACGATCTGATCATCGTCGGCGCCGGTGTCGGCGGTCACGGCGCGGCGCTCCATGCGGTCAAATGCGGGTTGAAAACCGCCATTGTGGAGGCGAAGGAGATGGGCGGCACCTGCGTCAATCGGGGCTGTATTCCCTCCAAGGCGTTGCTGGCGGCCTCCGGTCGGGTGCGGGAACTGCGGGATCAGGCCCATTTAGAGGAGCTGGGGATTCAGGTCGGCGCCGTGAGTTTTGAACGGAGTGCCATCGCCGCCCACGCCGCGGATCTGGTGAGTAAAATCCAGGGCGACTTGACCAATAGCCTCACCCGCTTAAAAGTGGACATTCTCCGGGGCTGGGGTAAAGTCACAGGCCCCCAACAGGTGAGCGTTTTGGGGGAAGACGGGGAAAAAACCTACAGCGCCCAAGATATTCTCCTCTGTCCCGGCTCCGTTCCCTTTGTGCCCAGGGGCGTGGAAATCGACCATAAAACCGTGTTTACCTCCGACGACGCCATTAAGTTGGAAACCCTACCCCAGTGGATCGCCATTATTGGGAGCGGTTACATCGGCCTCGAATTTTCCGACGTTTACACGGCGCTGGGGTGCGAGGTGACCATGATTGAGGCCCTGGACGACCTCATGCCCGGCTTTGACCCGGAAATCGCCAAAATTGCCGAGCGGGTTTTGATCAAGGCTCGGGATATTGAAACCTACACCGCGGTCTTTGCTACTAAGGTTAAACCCGGCGCTCCGGTGGAAATCGAACTCACCGACGCTAAAACCAAAGAAGTCATCGACACTTTGGAGGTGGACGCCTGTTTGGTGGCCACAGGACGGGTTCCCGCCACCCAAAACCTCGGTCTAGAAAACCTAGGAGTGAGTCTCGATCAACGCAATTTTATTCCCGTCAATGACCGGATGGCGGTTCTTAAAGACGGGGAACCCGTGCCTCATCTCTGGGCCGTGGGGGACGCGACGGGGAAAATGATGCTGGCCCACGCCGCCTCCGGTCAGGGCGTTGTGGCGGTGGAAAATATCTGCGGTCGGGAGAAAACCATTGATTACCGCTCCATTCCCGCCGCGGCCTTTACCCACCCGGAAATTAGCTATGTGGGTCTGACGGAAGCCCAGGCCAAAACCCTGGGGGAAACGGAGGGCTTTACCGTCGGCACCGCTAAAACCTACTTCAAGGGCAACTCTAAGGCGCTGGCAGAGAAGGAAACGGACGGTATCGCTAAGGTGATTTATCGTCAGGATACCGGCGAACTTTTAGGAGTCCACATTATCGGCATCCACGCCTCCGATTTAATCCAGGAAGCCGCCAGCGCCATCGCCGAGCGCCGTTCGGTGCGGGATTTAGCGTTCCAAATTCATGCCCATCCCACCCTTTCGGAAGTTTTGGACGAGGCCTATAAACGGGCCGCCTAAGCGCCTAGGGGAGATGAGGACGTCTCCCCATAGAAATGGGCGCGCCGGGTTTCCCCTGTAATCTGGTCATTAGCCCTTGATCCTCCCCGTCCCTTTCTATGATTTTTCCCGCTTGGCTCGGCGTCGGTCTCTTTACCTTCGCCTTGGCTTTTGTCCTCAATCGTCTTTCTCCTAGGGATATTCGCTGGTTTAACCGCCTCCGCCGTCCCGCCTGGCTCACCTTTGAAGGCGCTATTCCCTGGATCTGGATTTCAATTTTTATCTGCGGCGCCATTTCCGCTACTTTGGCCTGGGAGGCGACCCAACCTAACCCCTGGGGGTGGATGGCGGCTTATATTCTTCTCGAAGTCGTCGTGATGGCCTATACCCCGGTAATGTGTAAGCTCAGAAGTCTCCGGGTGGGAACAATTATTGGTTTAACCGGCTTTTTTATGGGTTTGGCGCTGGCGTTAGCGCTCTGGCCGACAGCGCCGACTGCGGTGGGGTTCCTGATTCCCTACCTATTGTGGAGTCCCGTCGGAACTTATGTGACCTGGGCCATGATTCCCCTCAATCCGGGAGAGTTGTGATTCAGAGAGAAGGGAAAGGGTCAGGCTCCCTGCCCCAACCGAGATCGGTGTGCACTGTAGCCCATTCTGGGGGGAAGCAGAGGCAAAATCCCCCAAACTTAACGTTGAGGGATTTTAGGGAGCGACTTTACTCAAGGTTCTCTAACGAACCGTGCCCGCCAACTGAGCCACAGGAATGGGCTTGAGGAAATAGAGCGCCAAGAACTGGACGGCGTTGGAGAGATAAAGGGGCAGTTTGCGCAGGAATTTCACCGGCGCCGGAGCGCCGGAGGCGTCGATGGCTCGCAGTTTTTCGTTGTTGCTGATACAGGTTTCCAGACGGCCGTAGAATTGGGGATTTTCGACGTCGAGAATGATGGGAAAGACCCGACCAGCGGTTTCGTTGGTTTTTTGGATCACTTCCTTGTCATAACTGCGGGCGTCGAGACCCAAACAGGCGTAAAAATCGGCCCGCTGGATATCGTTCAGGTACATGGTGGCGAAGACCGAGAGCAGGAAGAAACGGCACCAGAGCTTGGCGCGCCAGTCGTTGAGGGTGTCCGGCTGGGCCCGCATAATGGCGTCGAAAAAGTCGCCGTGGCGGTTTTCGTCCTGGCACCAATTTTCAAAGAACTTGAAGATGGGGTAAATCCGGTCTTCGGGATGTTGCTCCAGATGACGATAGATGGTGATATAGCGCCAATAGCCGATTTTCTCGGAGAGGTAGGTGGCGTAGAAGATAAATTTAGGTTTAAAGAACGTATATTTGCGGCTCTTGGTCAAAAATCCCAAATCGAGGGAAAGGTTAAAGTCCGACATCGCTTTATTGAGGAAACCGGCGTGGCGGGCCTCGTCCCGGGACATGAGATTAAAACACTCCGCCAGTAGGGGGCTTTTATTCTTTAAGCGCCGACCCAATTCTTTGTAGAGCAAAAAGCCGGAAAATTCCGCCGTGCAGGAGCGCTCCAAAAACTCGATAAACAGACGGCGCTTGTCCCCGTCGATGTGGGCCCAGGACTGTTCAAATTCTTCGTCCCGCACAAAGTGGTGCCGGTTATAGTCGACCCGAAACTCTTCGAGGATTGCCTGGAGTTCCTCTTCGTTGGGGGAAATGTCCATTTTGGCCATCGCTTCAAAGTCCGTGGTATAGAAGCGGGGGGTGAGGATCGTTTCCTTGGCGGGAACTTTAACGCCCGGACGAATCTCGTCGTATTCAGGCTTGGAGAGGGTGGTAACCATAATGTGTTTAAAGGGGGTTTTCTGATAGGCGCCGACGGTCGAGCCAAGCTTTGGCGCGGAAATTGGGCAAGCTGATTGATCAGTCTAGCAAGGGATTGGCGTTTTTCCCGCCCGGAGCCGACGCCTGTAACAAAGTGTAACAAAGCGTTTCTGACGGAGAGCGAAGATGTTAGTTTTTTCCAGAAGAGTCCTCGGGGCGCCGCTCCTGTGTTGGGGCGGGGGCCTCGCCATGGGCCTAGCACTAGCGCCGGTGAGTTGGAGTTTTTTGGCCTGGGCGGCGCTGATTCCCCTCTGGAGCGCGGCAGTGGGGTCTCCCTCGATTCAGCGCCGCCTCCTTCTCGGCGCCGTCTGGGGTCTGAGCTACTACGGTCTGGGTTTATGGTGGCTGACGGGGATTCACCCGATGACCTGGATGGGCGTGCCCTGGGGCGCCAGTTTAGCCATCGCCGGATTTGCCTGGGGCGCCGTCACCCTCTGGGGCATGGTTCTGGCGGCGCTCTGGAGTTGGGGTCTCGGATTCGCCCACAATCCCTACCTGCGTTTAATCTGGGGCCCCGCGCTCTGGACGGCGCTGGAGAGCCTCTGGAGCCGGGGGCCCCTCTGGTGGAATAGTTTGGCGCTGACCCAAAGTCCCGCACAGTCGGCGCTTCTGCAATGGACTCAGTTTTCCGGGGAGGCGACCCTAACGGCGGCGCTGGTTTTCATTAACGGTCTCTGGGCCGAAGCGCTCTTGGCCCCATCCCGGCGCCGGCGGGACTGGCTTCTCCCTTTAGCGCTGATCGCTCTCCTCTACGGCGGCGGTTATCTCCTTTCGCAACGACCCTTAGAAGACAATCCCCAAACCGGGATCGCCGTGGGTCTGATCCAGGGCAATATCCCCAACGAAATTAAACTCTATCCCCAGGGCTTAGCCCAAGCTATCGCCGGGTACAGTCGGGGTTATCAAGATTTAGTCCAACAAGGCGCGGAGGTCGTGTTAACCCCAGAGGGCGCTCTGCCCTATTTCTGGGAAATCAACCTGCGAGAGAGCGACTTTTATCAACAGCTCCGGCGCCGGGGGGTTCCCGTCTGGCTTGGCGCTTACGGCTATCGGGGGGAAGACTATACCAATAGCCTCTTTAGCCTCGACGGGCAAGGGGAATTAATCAGCCGCTACGACAAAGTTAAACGGGTGCCCCTGGGGGAGTATGTGCCCCTGTCCGGTTTGATTGGGCGCTGGGTCAGTCGTCTCTCCCCCCTCAAAGCCCAAATGGTCGCGGGGGATGAAGAACAGGTTTTTAACACTCCCTTCGGCCCGGCGGCGGTTACTCTGTGCTACGAATCCGCCTTTAGCGATTACCTGCGGGGGCAAGTCCGGCGGGGCGCCCTCTTTATCCTCTCCAGCGCCAACAACGCCCACTACAGCGCCGCCATGCCCGCCCAACACCACGCCCTGGACGTTCTCCGGGCCATTGAAAACGACCGCTGGCTGGCCCGGGCCGCCAATACTGGCTACTCGGCGCTGATTTCTCCCCGGGGCCAGACACTTTGGATTTCGGACTTGAACCGCTACCAACTCTATCTGGGGCAGATCTATTCCCGGAGGACCCTCACCCTCTATCTCCGTTGGGGTAACTGGCTGACGCCCGTCCTTCTAATCGGCGCTGGGTTGACGTGGCTAGCGGCGCTCCCTCAACGGTCGCGTTTTCCTTAAACTATGAATAGCCGGCTTAACCCTGTGATCATGACCGGCGTGTCCCCTGATAACTGGTAACTGCTCTTAACCCTGTGACCTATGACCGGTGCTCTCTGTCACAACCCCGAAGCTCTCGAAGCCCGTCTGCGGGAAATTCCCCCGGAGCCGGGGGTGTATCTCCTGCGGGACGCCCAGGGCGATATCCTTTACATCGGCAAAGCTAAAAAGCTCAGGACGCGGGTACGCTCCTATTTCCGGGAGTCCCAACCCCACACTCCCCGCATTGCCTTGATGACGCGACAGGTGAACGAAATTGAGTTCATTGTCACCGACACGGAGAGCGAGGCCCTGGCGCTGGAAGCCAATTTAATTAAGCAACACCAGCCCCACTTCAATATTCTCCTCAAGGATGATAAAAGATATCCCTATGTCTGTATTACTTGGTCGGAAACCTATCCCCGCTTGTTTATCACCCGCCGGCGCCGACCCCAGAGTGCCCAAGATCGGTATTACGGCCCCTATGTAGATAGCCTCAGCCTGCGGCGCACGTTGCAGTTAATTAAACGGATTTTCCCCCTGCGGCAACGGCCCCAACCCCTCTTTAAAAATCGTCCCTGTTTGAACTATGATCTGGGGCGCTGTCCGGGGGTCTGTCAGGGGTTAATTACCCCGGAGGACTATCGGCAAACCCTGACCCAGGTGGCCATGATTTTCCAGGGAAGGAGTCAGGAACTCAGCCAAAAGTTAGAGCAGGGGATGACGGCGGCGGCGGGGAATCTGGAATTTGAGCGGGCCGCCCGTCTCCGGGATCAACTTCAGGCTTTGCAAAGTCTCCATCAGGATCAAAAGGTGAGTTTGCCCAAGGACACGGTTTCCCAGGACGTTGTCGCTCTGGCTCGGGACGAGAATCATTGCGCTATCCAACTCTTCCAAATTCGGGCCGGTCGTCTGGTGGGGCGCCTGGGCTATTTCAGCGCCAGTTTGGGGGCGGAAACCGGAGCCATTCTGCAACGGGTTTTAGAAGCGCACTACCAGCAGGTGGAGGATCTGGAAATTCCGGCGGAAATCCTCGCGCAGGCGCCGCTCCCGGAAGGGGATTGGCTAGCGGACTGGTTGAGCCGGCGCCGGGGTCGGAAGGTAACGATCGCGACGCCGCAACGGGCCGGGAAATTAGAGTTAATCGAAATGGCGGAGCGCAACGCCCGCTACGAATTGGAACGGGCGCAACGTCAGACGGAGCGGCAAGCGCAGGATTTAGAAGATTTAGCGGCGCTGTTGGGGTTAGAGACCTGGCCGAAACGGATCGAAGGCTACGATATTTCCCACTTTCAGGGCGCCGAGGCTGTGGCCTCCCAGGTGGTTTTCATCGACGGAGCACCGGCCAAGCAACATTACCGGCGCTACAACATTAAAACTCCCGCCGTCCGTCCGGGTCATTCCGACGATTTCGCTAGTTTGGCGGAGGTGATGGAGCGCCGTTTTCGGGAGGGGAAAGCCGGGATCAATGCAGAGGATTTTCCTGATTTGTTAATGATCGACGGCGGCAAGGGGCAACTCTCGGCGGTGGTTAAAGTTTTAGAGAAGCTAGACCTGCTGGACTGTTTAACGGTGGTCAGCCTGGCCAAACAACGGGAAGAAATTTTCCGCCCCGGCGCCAAGGAACCTTTAGTCGCCGACCCGGAGCAACCCGGCGTCCAACTCCTACGGCGCGTCCGGGACGAAGCCCACCGTTTCGCCCTTAGTTTCCACCGTCAACGGCGCTTGAACCAAAGTCGGCGCTCTCGTTTAGAAGAAATTCCGGGGTTGGGATTCGAGCGCCAGAAAAAACTGCTGGCCCATTTTCATTCCCTGGACTACATCGGCGCCGCTAGTCTAGAGCAACTACAAGCGGTGGAGGGCATCGGCCCGCGCCTAGCGGCGGAAATTTATCGCTATTTTCACCCCTGAGCTACAGGACGTTAAGGGTCGTTCCCCCGTTAAAAATGAGAGTTAGGAGGGATCGCCTTCGAGGTTTTATATCCCTCCACTATTTAAAAATTGGTTTTCGCTGGCTCAGGGCTGTCGTTCACCAGAATCAACCCTTCCTTTTCTGCTCTCATTTACTCGATATTGACCCTCCGCCCCGTTTTGCTGACCCAAAGGCTCGTGACCGCTACTATCGCCGCATCACCTTTTCTCTCATTCAGGAGTTTCAGGGTTTTTCCTAATTCGTACCCCTTTTATACTAAAAAATGTGTCCGTCACTCAGGGTTATTTGTCATTGCTCAGTCCGGGGAAGATTTGGTGATTCTCAATGATGAGAAATTTAAACCAAGGGCTTGGTAAACCTCTTCTACATTAGCAACTGTGGCTTAACTCCCCCTCTTAGGAGCTACGGTGTACACAGATCTCGGTTAAAGACTCAGTTTTGAGTTTTATCCCCCTAAATCCCCCTTTGCAAGGGGGACTTTGAAGGCCGGTTCCCCCCTTTCCAAGGGGGGTTAGGGGGGATTCTGACACTTGTG
>JBKCES010000148.1:0-11597 GCA_046304295.1 Cyanobacteriota bacterium
GAAAATGGGGGTTGTGAGCCGGGAATTGGGATTTTCATTATTAAGAGAAAACCTAAAATAATCAAAAACCGGCATTTTCAATACCGAAATCGTCTAATCTTATAGCTTACAAAGTTTGGATACCCCCCTGAACGGTTACCCGCAGCGCCGCTAGAAGTATAGTTTGTAGCGTCATATTTTAAATAAATTTTGGTTAGCGTTGTTGAATTTCCTCTTGTCATGCCTATCGCAAAAGTTTTGCGAGCGATTTTCCTGAGTAATTTTTTCAAGAAAATTTCAGAAGGTATAATTTTAGGCAGTTCAACTTTCGTGTTATTGAGTAAAGGTTTATAACAATTAATAAAGTATTTTTCCGCATTATCTAAATCGTCTAGATTCCAGACTAGCCAGAAAACTTTGACGGGATATTTTACGTGAATGTTCTCTATTTGGTCTTTGCGGTGATGGTTTTTCCAGCGTTTTTGGATATTTTCCGCTTTACCAATATAGTAGAAAATATGATTAGAATCAAGAACAAAGTAAATCCCAGAACAAGTCGGCAAGTTTTTTAAATCAGAAAAATTGACATAAGGCAAGTTTACATCAGAAAATTCAAGATTCATAAAGCAATTTACAGTGGAATTAACTCAAGCTTTTGTAAGGAAAAGTACTCTCTAGACATAAAGTAGTATTTGTATTTTTAAAAATTTTCTAAACCAGCACCGTAAAAGTCTTCATTCAGGATTTCCTCTATTGAAAAGGGACATTCTAAAGGATAGCGGTTTTCGGCGGGAATCGGAATGCCAAAGGCGGCAAATTTACTTTCTCGAATCGCTAAGTCTCTGGCGTTAGGATAGGCTTGGATGACGGCGCCGGGAAGATAAGATTTGAGAGACGGGGTATCCTGAAGATCGAGAAGAACTCGTTTACGGTGTTCGCTCACTGAGCTATAGCATTTGCAGGTGAGTCATGGACAAATTCCCTGCTAGCCCTTTACCCGTCCCGGTTGTGGAGTAGGGGTGGCGTTTACATCTCGTTTGAAAATGCTATATACCAACTCACTTTCATGGTTTCGGGAACGTCTGCTTGTACGCTGAGCTTGAGCAGATGGGCAAGTAAAATCATTAGGTTACTGCGGAGGGATTTTTTTTCCGATTTGCCCAAGGTTTGCAGTTCCTCAATTAAATGGTCTAGATCCAGCGCCGCAAAATTTCGCTGTTGTAGGTTTTCAATGGTGTTGGAGAGCCAAAGATTAAAGTCGCTATCGTAGAGTTCAAGGTTGGACATGGTAACGGCGCTGGAATCATATTCTGTGTCTTAATCAGCTAAATAGCTTTGACTAAATCTCCCACTTTGGGATGATCAAAGGGTTTTAGCATACCCTCTTGTAAGGCAATTAAAGGATTGATCACTGTCGGATTGATTTGTGATAACAGTTCTTCTTTGGTTTTAGCCTGAGGCTCGGAGAACTTTCGATATAGGGTATCCGACTCCAAAATGGAAAATTTTTCTTCGACAAGAATCGTTCTGCCTGTACCTCGGACTAGCTCTAGAAATCCCAGAGACTCGCCGGTGTCAGGATCTTGAATTTCTTCCTCGTCAATGTAATAAACTAACATTCTTTGACCTTTCCGAATACCATCCGCTTGACCCCGATTGATGACAAGTTGATAGGGATCAATTACTCTCGCCACTTTGGCTGGGAAGGTTCCTTTATTGGCGATGACGGGGGCGGTTGTCTGAGTATCCATAATATTTTTGCGTTAGGGTTGGATAAAATCTCTAGGAATACCTGGCTTAATCAAGATTTTAGTGATGACTCGCTCATCATTATTTTTCAGTTTTTCTAAAATGTCACTATAGGTGGACTCAGGGTAATCAATCGAAACTTGAATTTTGCCATCGCTCTGAATAGTTTTGATATAACCAACGGCAATTCGAGACTCAAACCCATTATCGTCTATGTAGTAAAAAGAAACTCTTAGGTCTGTGGCGAATAACTCGGACTTTTCAAAAAGACAGTGTATTTCTCCCGTTGTCTGATCCTGCCGAACTCGTAGAATTTGAGGATGCTTCAGACGTTGATATTCCTGATGGATTTTCTCTAAAGCTCTAAATAGACTGAATGAAACGAATAGGAAAATCGTGAGTAGGATGATCAGAATATAGAGAGGAACAGAAGCCTTTCCTGTAAGCACAGAAAAAAGAATTGCCAGCGCTATGCCCAGAAATCCAAAGAGAAAGTTTTGAACATCTTGAAAGCTAGACCATATTAACCCCCATAAACCCTTGTTCATAATGTCTAAGCAACTAGAGACCGATCCGCAGACCAATCTCTAGTCATTTTAATTTATTCTACCCCTTCAATGCGGTCTTCCACCTCCTGATAGAGTTCCTGCAAACGGTCGAGATTTTCCTGGGAAGTCTCCCAGTAGCCGCGGCCATTCACCTCCAACAACGTCCCCACCATCTTGCGGAAAGAGTTGGGATTGAGATCCATCAGGCGCTTGCACATTTCCGGGTCTTGGATAAAGGTCGAGTTAGCGTCCTCATAGACCCAGTTATCCACAGCGCCGGCGGTGGCACTCCAGCCCATAGTGTTGACTAGGCGCTTGGAGAGTTCCCGGACGCCTTCGTAGCCGTGGGAGAGCATCCCCTCGTACCATTTGGGGTTGAGGAGTTTCGTGCGGGCGTCGAGACGCACCGTTTCCGAGAGGGTGCGCACCTGGGCGTTGGCGGTGGTGGTGTCAGCGATGTAGGCCGCCGGTTTTTTACCGTCCTCCCGTAGGGTGGAAATGAGCTTAGTGGGGTCGGAGTCGAAGTAGTGGGAGACGTCCGTGAGGCTGATTTCCGAAGAGTCCAGATTTTGGAAAGTGGCGTCGGCGGTTTTCAGCGCCCGCTCGAATTGAACCCGACTTTCCGCCATCATGCCGGGGTTATCGGAATCAAAGGCGAAGGACTTGCGCTTGAGGTACAGTTCCTGCAATTCCGACTCCTCTTCCCAACTGCTATTTTCCACCGCCAGGTTGACGTTGGAGGAATAGGAACCGGAGGCGTTGGAGAAAATGCGGGTGGCGGCTTGACGCAGATTACAGCCCATGTCGGCGGCCTGCTCCAGGGCGTGTTTGCGGACAAAGTTCATCTCGACAGGCTCCTCCGCCTCCGCGGCCATTTTCACCGCCTGATCCAGCAGATTCATCTGGTTAATGAACAGATCCCGGAAAACCCCGGAGCAGTTGACCACCACGTCAACGCGAGGGCGTCCCAATTCCTCTAGGGAGAGCAATTCCAGTTTATTGACCCGTCCCAGGGCGTCCGGCACCGGTTTAACCCCCACCATCCACATAATCTGGGCCAGGGATTCCCCGTAGGTTTTAATGTTGTCCGTGCCCCAGAGGACGCAGGCGATGGTTTCCGGGTAGTTGCCGCCGTTGTCAATTTTTTGGCGCTCTAGCAGACGATCCACCACAATCTTGGCGGATTGCACCGCCGCCAGGGTGGGGATGGACTGGGGATCGAGGGCGTGGATATTTTTGCCGGTGGGGAGAACGTTGGGGTTACGGATGGGATCGCCGCCGGGGCCGGGGAGCAGGTATTCTCCCTCCAGCGCCTTGAGGAGAGCGCCGAGTTCGTTGTCGGCGCAGACCTGTTCAAGGCAAAACTCTAGGTACTCAAAGAGGGGTTTGAGTTTGTCCTGATCCACATTGGGATAACCGGCGCTTTGCAAGGCCTCCACCCAGGGCGCCTTTTTGCCGATGTTAAAGAAATTGAGCTTGGACACCAGGGACACCCGGCCGTCGGCGTTAATTTGCTCCTGCACCAGAGCGGAGACCGCGGCCCGAGTCGCCAGGGTAATGTCCTGCAACAATTCCACATCACTTAAAATGCCCCGGTCGCTGTTGCGATAGACCTCTTCCATTTTGCGGCCAATGCTTTCCGCGATCAGGGTGGGGAGCGACCACAGCCCCTCTTCCTCCCGATCCAAACTGGCGATATTGACCAGGGTGGCGACGGCCTCCTCCGCCGTGGGGGGTTTGCCCACCACATGGAGACCGCAAGGGAGCAGACGGGACTCGATTTCCATCAACTTGCGATAGACGGAACCCACCACTGTGTCCCGTTCCTCGGCGCTTAAATCCTTGGCGTCGTTCTCCGGCAGGGCGATGTCCTGGTCTAAGTTGCAGAGCCGGGCCTTATCCATGATGGTGTTGACAATGGGAACGCCCCGCCCCGTATCTTTTAGAGTTTGGTAGGAGCCGATCAACTCGCTCAATTCCTGCAAACCCTTGTAAAGACCGGCGTTTTCCGCCGGGGGCGTCAGGTAGGAAATGGTGGCCGCGTAACTCCGGCGCTTGGCGATGGTGGCTTCGGAGGGATTGTTGGCGGCGTAGTAGTAGAGGTTAGGGATATTGCCGATCAGGTTATCGGGGTAGCAGTCCCCGGACATGCCCATTTGTTTCCCCGGCATAAATTCCAAAGAGCCGTGGGTGCCAAAGTGGAGGACGGCATCCGCTTTCCAGATTTGGTTCAGATAGGTGTAGTAGGCGGCGAAACCGTGGTGGGGGCTGGCGGAGCGGGAAAAGAGCAGGCGCATGGGGTCGCCTTCATAGCCAAAGGTGGGCTGGACGCCGATGAAGACGTTGCCAAAGGCTTTGCCGTAAATCAAGAGGTTTTGGCCGTCGCTGTTTAAATGCCCCGGCGGCTTGCCCCAGTTTTCCTCCAGGCGGACGAAGTAGGGCGTCAGGCGCTCGTACTCCTCCACTCCCATGCGATAGGCCACGTTCAGCTCCGGGCTGTGGTATTGAGCCTGGGCGTCGTGGATCACCGCCTCCATCAGCGCCTGGGCCGACTCCGGTAAATCCTGCACATCGTAGCCGTTGCGTTGGAGCGCCTGAAGGACTTCGTAAATGGAGCCAAAGACGTCCAAATAGGCCGCGGTGCCCACATTGCCCTTATCGGGGGGGAAGCTAAAGACCGTAATGGCGACTTTTTTCTCCAGTTTGGGCTTTTTCCGCAAACTGGCCCAGTTCAACGCCCGCTGGGCGATGGCTTCAATCCGATCCTGGAGGGCGATGGCCCGCCCCGTAGCGCCGTCCCGACCGGAGAGAATAATCGGTTCAATGGCGCCGTCCAGTTCGGGAATGGCGATTTGCAGAGCCACCTGGATGGGATGGAGACCGAGATCGCTGTCTTCCCACTCCTCCGTGGTTTGAAACACCAGGGGTAGGGCGCACATATAGGGACGGTTAAGACGTTTCAAGGAATCAATGGCCTTGGGATGGTCTTGCCGAGCCGGGCCCCCCACCAGGGCGAAGCCCGTTAGGGAAACCACCGCGTCCACAATGGGAATCGCTTCCACCCCCGGCGCCGGTTTTTCCCAGAAAAACTCGTCCACCGGCTTGGAAAAATCCAACCCCCCGGCAAAAACGGGAATCACCCGAGCGCCGAGGGCCTCCAACTCCTGCACCATACCCACATAATGGGCGTCGTCGCCGGTGACCAGGTGGGTGCGCTGGAGGATTAAACCCACGCAGGGCGCCAGGGGATCTTTGAGGTCTTCGCTAATATCGGGGCGATTATTGTACCAATTGAAGTAGGACTTGACGTCCTCAAACATGGTTAAAGAGAGGGGGTGCCAGATGCCCAGATCCGGGTAAACCACCGGCGGTTGGTAATTAACCCCCTTCCCTAGACCCAACTCGGGGTAAACGTATTTATCCGCCAACATCAGCAAGAAATTTTCCAAGTTCTCCGAGGAGCCGCCCAGCCAGTACTGGAAGCTGAGCATAAAGTTGCGGGCGTCCTGGGCCTTTTCCATGGGCAAATATTTCAACACCTGGGGCAGAGTCCGCAGGAGTTTGAGCATGGCATCCTGGAAGCCAGCGCCGGAATTTTCCTTCCGTTTGCGCATGAACTGGGCGATGGCGCTCTTGGACTGCCCCAACTGGGCCATGGAAAAGGTGCCCAATTTATTGAGCCGCATCACCTGGGGCATGGAGGGGAAAACAATAGCGGCGTCCAGCTTGTCCCGGTGGGGTTCCACCGCCGCCACCACCTTATCCGCCAAGTCCTCGATAAAAATCAAAGACGCAATGAACAGATTCGCCTCCGCCACCTCCCGCTGAAAATCGGCGTAGTTCTGCGGATCCCGGAGTTCTTCGATCAGATAACCGCTGACTTGAATCGCCAGATGGGGATGGGTGGCGTTAATCTGCCGCACCGCTCCCGAGAGGGCGCTCTGGTACTGCGACTCCAACACGACATAGACCACCTTGAGAAGGGAACGTCCCCCCAGGTCTTCGGGGACAATGCGGCGAATGGTGGACTTGACGTGAGTGAACATAATTTTAGTGTTCTCCTTAAAGGCTGGATGTTAAAGGACTCCCATAGGTATTTTTAGCAGAAAATTCCGTCCCGCGGGGGGTTTAGCCTTGTTCGGAGCCAGATCTAGAGTCGGTTGTAGGGCAATTTCGCTAGGAGGTTAGCCATCATGCAGGTTCCCGAAACCCCGGCAAAGGTCAACCCGGCGCCGACAAAGCCGCTCAAGAGTAAAAAGTAGGACGAGACAAAAGCGCCGAGGAGGGTTCCCGTTAACACCAAACTGCCGGCGATAATCTGCACCTGACGCATGATGCTAATGGGGGCGTTTTTATTTTTCAGCGTTGGCAGACCCGCCTGTTTCCAAGCGTTGAGTCCCCCTTGCAGATGCAGAACCCCTTCGACGCCGGCGTTGCGGAGCCGTTGTAGGGCTTGCCCGGAGCGGTTACTGCTTTGGCAATAAAGCACTAAAGTTTTGCCCGCCTCCCAGGGCAAGTTTTGGGGCTCGAAACTGGAGAGGGGCATCAATTGAGCGTCGGCGATACGCTCTCCCGCGTACTCGGAGGCTTCCCGCACATCTACTAGGGTGACGGCGTTTTGGCTCCGTAGGCTTTGGAGAGTTTGGGGATCGAGGGTGACGGTGTTTTGAGTTGTGGTCATGGCGGTTAGGGGTTAGGAAATAGGGATTGGGGGTTAGGGGAGGCCTCTAGCTCTCTTGGTGAATCCCCCTAAATCCCCCTTTGTAAGGGGGACTTTGAAGGCCAGTTCCCCCCCTTTCTAAGGCTACGGTGTACACAGATCTTGGCTAAAGACCTAAATTTTGGGTTTGATCCCCCTAAATCCCCCTTTACAAGGGGGACTTTGAAAAGTTTTCCCCCCTTTCTAAGGGGGGTTAGGGGGGATCGTGACACTTGTGTGTACACGGTAGCCTTAGAAGGGGGGAACCAGTCTTCAAAGTTCTTGCTAGACCTTCGGGTACGGCAAACTCAGTGCGGCGCCTTGCAAAGGGGGATTGTCCCACTGAGCTTGCCAAAGTGTAGGGAGATAAAACCCAAAACTAAGTCTTTAACCAAGATCTGTGTACACGTTAGCCTTCAACGGGGGGTATCATCCGGCTTTTTGGCGGCAGTTTACTGGTTATTGATAACGGATCCCAGTGCCATGCCAGCCAGAATTAAAAACCCTAACCAAACGTTTTCCCCAAAGAGTCGCCCGTATAATTCCGGCGCTGGCTCGGGACGTTGCAAACGATAGATTTGGCGCCCCCAACCGAAGACGGCGAGGGTTAACCCGCCCCAGTAAAAAGGCGAGAGCGCCAGTTGCCAACCCAGATAGGCGAGTAATAAAGCTGTTGCGAGGAAAAAAGCGCCGACGGCCCAGACCGTCCAGTCGCCAAAAAAGAGGGCGCTGGAGTTGACCCCCAAACGGCGGTCGTCTTCCCGATCCGCTAGGGCGTAGATGGTGTCAAAGCCTAAAGTCCAGAGAACGACGGCGCCCCAGAGTTCCCAGGCGGCGCCGTTCAGGGAGCCGGTGACGGCGCTCCAGGGAATGAGGACGGCAAAGCCCCAGGCTAGGGATAGAACCAACTGGGGCACCGGGAAAAAGCGTTTGGCGAGGGGATAGAGAATAATTACCGGCGCGGCGCCGAAACAGAGCCAAAAACTGAGGGGAGTCAGGTAAAAACTGAGACCAAAGGCGCAAAGAAGGGCGATCAGCGCCACCGCCAGCGCCACCGGAACGGAGAGGGTTTTCGCCGCCAGGGGCCGGGTCTTCGTCCGCTCCACCTGGGGATCAATGTCCCTGTCCCAGAAATCATTGACCACACAGCCCAGGGCACTGGTGGCTAGGGTTCCCACGGTCACCACCAGGAGTAAACCCAGGGGCGGTCGCCCCTCCCCTGCGAGAACTAAAGCCCACAGCGCAGGGAGGAGCAGAATCAATCGCCCCGCCGGTTTGTGCCAGCGCAGGAGATAAACAATCCGCAACCAGAGGGGATCGGGGGAGAGGTGGAGCATTGGCTTAGACTTCTTCTGTCGTCGGCGCTTCGGGACGGTTGAGCTTAAAGACCAGAACGCCGAGGGGCGGTAGGCATAAATCCAAGGAATAGGGCTGGCCATGGAAAGCCCAATCCTCCGACCATTTACCGCCGAGGTTCCCCATATTGCTACCGCCGAAGGGCTGGGCGTCGCTGTTAAAGATCTCCGTATAAAAACCGGACTCCGGCGCTCCCACTCGGTAATGGCTATGGGGCTGGGGGGTAAAGTTGCAGACCACCAGCACGAACTCTCGGGTATCTTCCCCCCGGCGGATAAAGGAGACCACGCTGTGACGGTTGTCGCTACAGTCAACCCATTGGAAACCCGCTTCTTCAAAGTCGTTGCTGTGGAGCGCCGGCTCGGAGCGGTAAAGTTGGTTTAAATCGGTAAAAAAACGTTTTAACTGCTGGTGAGGGGCATATTGCAACAAATGCCATTCCAAATCCCCCCAGACATTCCACTCGCTCCACTGGCCAAACTCCATGCTCATAAACATGGTTTTCTTGCCGGGGTGGGTGAACATATAGGTAAAGAGCGCCCGGACGTTGGCAAATTTTTGCCACTCGTCCCCAGGCATTTTCCCCAGCATATTGCTCTTGCCGTGAACGACCTCGTCGTGGGAGAGCGCCAACATATAGTTTTCACTGTGGTGGTACCACATACTAAAGGTGACGTTATTTTGGTGGAACTGACGGAACCAAGGATCCATGCTGAAATAGTCCAACATGTCGTGCATCCAGCCCATATTCCACTTGAGGTTAAAGCCCAAGCCCCCGACGTAGGTGGGCCAGGACACCATCGGCCAGGAAGTGGACTCCTCGGCGATGGACAGGACTCCGGGGAAGTAACTGAAGAGGACGCTATTGACCTGACGCAAAAAGTCCGCCGCCTCTAGGTTTTCCCGACCGCCGTACTCGTTGGCCACCCATTCCCCATTCTCCCGGCAGTAGTCCATATAAAGCATGGAGGCCACTGCGTCCACTCGGATGCCGTCGATGTGGTACTTGTCAAACCAAAAGAGGACATTGGCGACGAGGAAATTACGGACTTCGTTGCGACCATAGTTAAAAACCAAAGTCCCCCACTCCTTATGTTCGCCCTTACGGGGGTCGCCGTGCTCGTAGAGGTGAGTGCCGTCAAAGAAGGCCAGACCGTGGCCGTCCTTGGGAAAATGCCCCGGCACCCAGTCCACAATCACCCCAATGCCGTTGGCGTGACACTGGTCTACAAAGTACATAAAGTCTTCGGGACTGCCGTAGCGGGAGGTGGGCGCGTAGTAGCCCGTGACTTGATAACCCCAGGAGCCGTCGAAGGGATGCTCGGCGATGGGCAACAGCTCAATGTGGGTGTAGCCCATTTCCTTGACGTAGGGAATCAGCTTATCCACCAGTTCGTAGTAGCTCAAAAAGCGGGCGCCGGTGTTCCATTCCGACACTTCCACCGGGGTTCCTTCCCCCTTCAGGGTTCTTACCGGCTCCTCCGCCGAGGTATGGAGCCAAGATCCCAGATGGAGTTCATAGACGGAAATGGGCTTTCTGAGGGGGTCGCCCTGACGACGAGCCTCTAACCAATCTTGGTCTTTCCACGGGTATTGATCCAGATCCGCCACAATCGACGCCGTTTTCGGCCGGGGTTCCTGCTGGAAGCCGTAGGGGTCGGATTTTTCATAAATATGACCGTCCCAGTTTTTGATCTCATATTTATACTTAGCGCCGACGGTCAATTCCGGGATAAAGAGTTCCCAGACCATGTTATTAATCTTCCGCATTTGGTGCAGACGACCGTCCCATTGGTTAAAGTCTCCGAGGACGGAAACATTGCGGGCGTTGGGCGCCCAGACGGCGAAATAGACGCCCTGAACCCCTTCCACTTCCATCAAATGAGCGCCGAGTTTTTCATAAATGCGGTGGTGATTCCCTTCCCCAAAGACGTGGAGGTCAAAGTCCGTCAGTTTGTGGGATTTAAAGGCGTAGGGATCGTAGATCACCCGTTGGTGTTCCCCTTCCTGCACCTTGAACTGGTAGTTGCTGATTTCCGCCGTCTCCACCAGACATTCAAAGAAATGGGGATGGTGAACCGACTCCATCGGGTGTTCCTGTCGTAGGGTCGGGAGCACCACCCAGGCGGCGTTGGCGGTGGGAAGATAAGCCCGAATGACCCATTTTTTGACGGCGCCGTTCTCCTCCAGGGGGTGACTGCCCAGAATGGCAAAGGGATCGTGATGGAGATTATGGACGATTTGATGAACTTGGTCGGGAGAAAGAGTGCTGGTCATTCGGATGCTATTAAAACGTTGGTATAAAGCGGAAAAGAGGATTTGCTAAGCTGACAACCCGAGAGCGGGCAAAGACTCTTGTGCCCCTTAATATAAGGTATAACCGCGGCTAAGATCCCCGGAATAATTGCGATGACTGCCGAAGCGCCGGATTGGCACAACCAGATTGTACTCTGGCGGTTTCCCCTGACCCTAGACCCTGAGCAAACGGAGGATTGCCAGCGCCTGTTAACGGCGGCGGAATGGGCCAAGGTTAACGCTCTGCGCCGGCCCCAGGATCAGAAACGGGCCGTCGTCACTCGGGCCAGTTTGCGGTTAATCCTCGGGGCGGCGCTTCGTTGCGACCCCCGCGAGATCGACTACCAACGGACGGAGCGGGGCAAACCCTACCTTGACCCCCGGCGTCACGGAGAAGATTTGCAATTTAACCTTTCCCACAGCGGCGATTGGGGCTTGGTGGGTCTGACCCAGGGGCGACCTCTGGGGGTGGATTTAGAAGTCCGTCGCCCCGTTACGGACGCCCTGGCTCTCGCCCGGCGCTTTTTTAGTCCTAGGGAGTTTCAGGCCCTGAGCCAAGCGCCGCCGGCGGAAAGAGAGCGCCGGTTTTTAGAGTACTGGACCGCCAAGGAAGCCTATCTGAAAGCCACGGGAGCGGGACTGAGCGCCGGTTTAGCTTCGGTGGAAGTAGATCTACCACAGGGGCGCTTTGTCGGCTTACCTCCGGGAAAACCCTGGCGACTGGTTCGGGGCTATTTACCCTCGGGAGACCCCTGGGCCCTGGCCTATCCCGGCGCTAAGCTCCCTTTTAGCCTTCTGCCCTTTTCCGTCCCAAGGAATCTAGGCGTTAACCCTTAACTATCCGTCCGCCTCCGGGCCTTGAGTCGGCGTCGGTAGGGGCGTCGGCCGCGGAGCCGAGCGCCGTTGTTGACGCAGAAGTCGGTCTTGTTTAGACTCGGCGCCTATGGGGACTGGGGGGGTGGGAGTCGGCG
>JBKCES010000149.1:0-10839 GCA_046304295.1 Cyanobacteriota bacterium
GCCCAACCCACGACCGGCCCCGACGAGATCCCCCCCGACATCGCCCCCTATCTAGTACTGCGGGGACTGCGGCTCCACCTGCCCCAGGTCTATGATTATTTCCCCAGTTCCGACCCGGAAATGGATCTGAGCGTCTGGCTCCTAGACCCCGGCACCGTTCCCCTCAATGAAGCAGGGGAACCCCTCCACCCGGAACTCCTGCCAACTTTAGCGGAGGTCTGGCCCAGCGCCGGGCCTCTGCTTCAGCTGACCTGGCTCTGGCAGATGGCCAAACTCTGGCAACCCCTGCAAGGGAAAACCGTCGTTTCCAGTCTGCTAGAGCCGGACTTCCTCAAGGTGAACGGTTACCAGGCGCAACTGCGGGAACTACGCCTCGATGAACACCAATTTTACGACCTCCGGCACCTCGCGCCGGTTTGGGGGCCCCTTTTAGAGCAGGCCCATCCTCTGATTGCGCCCTTTTGCGAAACCCTCGGGCGCCGTTTGAGCCAAGGTAAAATTCCCCACAGTGAGCGCTTAATTCAGGTCTTGGAAACCGCCCTGACCGAGTTAAGCGACCAATACGAATTTAAATATCAAATTCTAACCCTGACGGATCAAGGTCCCAACCGGGAGCACAACGAAGATGCCTGCTATCCCCCTTCCGGTTTGGCGGGAGAGGGCAATCAACTGCTGACCACCTTAACCCTGATTGGAGACGGAGTGGGGGGTCAGGAAGGGGGAGAAGTGGCCGCCCAATGGGTGGCGGAGCATCTACCCCTGATGATCAGCAATCAAGTCCAGGGCGGTGTGGCGGAGCCGAGCGCCGTGTTGGAGATCCTCAAAAGCTGTATTGAAAAGGTCAACGACCAACTCAACAGTCGCAACGACGCCGAGGGACGACGGGACCGGGAGCGCATGGGCACGACTCTGGTGCTGGCGCTGGCCCAAAACCATCAATTCTACTGGGCCAACGTGGGGGATTCCCGCTGTTATTGGCTCACCCCCGACAGTTGTTTACAGATGACGGTGGACGACGACCTGGCCTGCCGGGAGGTGCGTCTGGGTTATATGCTCTACCGAGAGGCGGTGGAATTGCCCCGCTCCGGCGCCCTGACTCAGGCCATGGGCTTGGCGCCGTCTTCTCAACTTTATCCCACCCTCCATTACGCCTTTGTGCCCGCCGATTCTCTTTTTTTACTCTGCTCGGACGGGCTGTCGGATTTTAATCGGGTGGAGCAGTACTGGCACTGGGAGTGTTCGGCACTGTTTCGGGGCGAACAGACCCTCAAGGAATTGGGAACTCGCCTGATTGAATTGGCCAACACTCAGAACGGTCACGATAATGTCACCGTGGGCTTATTGTTTTGTCAACCCTGCCCCCCGGAGGAAGGAACTCCTATTTTGTACTCCCGATCCCCCGGGGAGCGGGAAACCAATCCTCCCGCAGTGGAAGCACCGGAAACGGAAATGACGGCGGAGCCGCAACGACAACCGTTAACGCCAGCGCCGCTCCCGGTTACCCCGCCGCCGGCGCCGAAACAGTCCCAAAATATTATTTTGCCCCCCTGGGTCTTCGGAGTTATTTTAGGTATTCTTGCCCTAGGAGCGGGCTGGTGGGGCTGGCAAAGCTTGAATTCTAGCGGCGATTCCTCGGCGCCGCCCCCCAGTCAGGGATTTTGACTCCGGTTCCCCCCTGTTTAAGATTACCGTGTACACAGATCTCGGTTAAAGACTCAGTTTTCGTGCTCTATCCCCCTAAATCCCCCTTTGCAAGGGGGACTTTGAAGCCGGTTCCCCCCTTTCCAAGGGGGGTTAGGGGGCATCTTGATACTTGTGTACACACGGTAGCCTTTCTAAGGGGGGTGAGAGTTAACTTTAACTAAAAGGGAATCTCGTCTAAATTGGCCTCTAAGGGCGGCTCGGACTCCTTGATGGGACTCGGCTCGGCGCTGTCCCAACTGGGGGGCTGATAACTGCCGCTAACGGGGGCGGAGACCTTGGGGGGAGAACTGACGGCGCCGTCGAGGCGATGAATGCGGGAGGCCACCAGCTCGGCTCTTTTTTCCTTAAAGCCCTCGGGGCGCTCGGTCATCAACATGGTGAGACGCCCTTCAATCAAAATCTGGTCGCCTTGATGATAGTTTTCTTGCACCTCGGTGGCTAAATTATTCCAAGCCACGACCTTCAACGTCGCCGGGGGATCGTCGGCTCGCCCGCCCGGAAACTCCACCAACATCTGGGCGATGGGGGTTTGATTCTCCTGGGTGTAACGCAACTCCGGGTTGCGAATCACCGTGGCCATTAAGACACAGCTATTCATATTCGTATAAGCTCCTTGAGGGTAAAAAAAGGGAATTAATGAAAATTACTAGACTATGGAGAGCTAACCGGCAATTGCCTCCCCTATCCTAAAGTCAATGGGTTCTAGCTGGCGCAACATTTTCCGCAAATTTCTGTAAATTTTGATGACGGTTTCCCCGCGTCCTTGGGCTCGGCCCCAGACCTAACCGCCCGACCGTCAGGCGAGGGCAAAAAACAGGTTACACTAACCCCAAGATCTCGCCCCCGCCCTCCGCCGTTTTGGCCTAGGCCTGTCCCGATGGATATTCTTTGCACCCGTCCGGGTTGTTCCCGATTAAATCCCTTCCCCGAGCTGGATAACCGCAACACCCTCCAGACCGCCCAACAAAAATTCTGTACCCGTTGCGGGATGCCTCTCATTTTGGCGGGGCGCTATTTGCCGGTCAAACTCCTAGGACAGGGGGGCTTCGGCGCCGCTTTTTTGGCGTTAGACCGGTTTACCCCCACCATGCGCTTCTGCGTGGTCAAGCAATTCCAGCCCAGCGGCGATCTCAACCCCCAACAGATGGAGTTGGCGCTCTCTCTCTTTGAGCGGGAAGCCACGGTTTTAGAAGAGTTGGGCAACCGCAATAGCCAAATTCCTAATCTCTACGCCTACTTTCCTCTGGTGGTGGATAACCCCCGCAGTAGTAAGACGGATCAATTTTTCTACTTAGTCCAGGAATTTATTAACGGCAAGGACTACGAAGCCATTGTGGCGGAACGGGGCCCCCTACCGGAGGGAGAAGTGCGGTGGGTCTTTACGGAAATGCTGAAAATTCTCGGTTTTGTCCACAGTCGCAACTCTATTCACCGAGATATCAAACCCTCCAATATCATGCGAGACCAGGAGGGGAAGCTCTTTCTCCTGGATTTCGGCGCCGTCAAACAGGTGGCCGCCTCCTCCCAACAAGCGCCGGGGGGCGGCTCCACGGGAATCTATTCCATGGGCTTTGCGCCGCCGGAGCAAATGACCGGCGCCCAAGTCTATCCCGCCACCGACCTTTACGCCTTGGCTGTGACCTGTCTCTATTTACTGACGGGTAAAACCGCCCAGGATCTCTACGACTCCTACCAAAACCAATGGCAATGGCGCTCTTCCGCTCCGGCAATCAGCGCCGATTTTGCCGATGTTCTCGACCGCTTGCTTCAGGCCACCCCCAAAGACCGCTACCAATCCGCAGAAGAAACCCTTCAGGCGCTCCAGGGACAACCGGCCCCCGTTGTTGCCGCTCCCAAAACCGCCACCACCCTACAAACGCCTCCCCAAGCGCCGGCTCCCGTCCCGGCGCCTTTACCCCAAACTCCGGTGGTTCCCGCTGTTCCCGCGGCACCGGTCGTCAAAGCGCCGCCCCCACCTTTGCCGTTAACGCCCCTCCTCCTCGGCGCCATTTATACCGGCTTTCAAGGAATGTTAGTGGGAACCCTCTTAGCCATGCTGATCCCCGCCCCCGGTATTCGGGTCGGACTCTGGGGCATGATCCTCGGGGGAATGCTTTTTGGCCAGTGGAAAGGCTGGATCGAAACCTGGGAACGCCTGATTAGCCTGGGGGCGACCCTGGGTCTGCTGGTCTGGCTGGCGAAATGGCTTCAGGTTCCCTGGATTAGCGCCCTGCAACCGGCGCTAGCTCCCCTATCGCCCCTCTTTAACAACGGCCTTTGGGTGGCCCTGCTGGCGGCGGTGTTCGGCGCTTTGACCGTAACAGCCATAGTTTCTATGTTTTTGCTTATCTACAAATTGCTCCAAAGGCTCTTGTAGAGAAATATACTAGTCTTGCAATAGGGTTAACGCAACCCAATGATTATCCCCCCTTGGAAAGCTACCGTGTATACACAAATGTCAGAATTCCCCCTAACCCCCCTTGGAAAGGGGGGAGCCAACCTGAGCTTGTTCATGATTCACTTAGGCTTGCTATAGCATTTACAGGTGAGTCATGGACAAAGTCCTGCTAGTCCTTTACCCGTCCCGGCTTTGGAGTAGGTGGCGTTTACGTCTCGTTTGAAAATGCTATATATCAACCGAACTCCCAGCAATCTAAGCTGATCTCAGGCCAGAGCAAATGAGTGACTCTTGCAAATTTAGGGCGCCCGCAAATGCTTCTTGCCGGCGCCGGTCTGACTGGGCAAAAAATCAATTTGGGTTGCGCCGGGCGGAGTCTGGAAGCTGAAAAAACTTGCTGTGGGCGGGCGCCAGTCGAGATTCCACTGGTCAAAGACGGCGCTGTACTGGGGATTGCCGTCCAACTGGGTATAGGTGAGAAGGAGTTTGCGGATCAAGGGGGTCGGCCCGGCATCGATCCAAATCTGCCAATCTAGGTTGTCCTGGCGAAAACCGAGATGATGGACTTTTTGGCCGTTGAGGCTAACTTCTCCTAAATAATAGCCTTGTCGAATTTTCCCCTCCAGGGCTTGGCCGGGATTCGTCCGCAGGAGATCCGCCAAAGGCACTAGAAAATCGAAGTCCTTTACCGTCCGGTCTAAGGCTTGGTCGTTATTACCCGGCGCCGGTAGAGAGCCGTAGACTCCGGCCAGACGGTCCCAGAGAGTTAGGGCTTTGCCGTCAAAGTTGAACTGGGTTTGTCGACGGTCGCTTTGATAGTTGACCTGAAATCGGTTGGGCCGCTCTACATAGACCTGGGCGGAGGAATGATACTGGAATTTAATTCCCGCCGGGGCCATGTCCTCAAACTCGATTTGGGACTGAAAACTAAACCCCCGGGCCTGAGCTAAACGTTGGCTAGCCGCGGTCAGGAGGTCTCGGGCCCGGGGATCGACGGAGTCTTGCGCTCCACTGGGAACGGCGCGGGCGAGGGCGGCGGTTAATAGACCCAGAACAATGACCGGGGCAAACCGTTTTATCATGGTTTCTCCTAGACAAATAACGGAAGCTGTTAGGCATTGATTATGACAGAGTTTTGTTCGGGAAATTCCTCGTCGGCGCCGAGCGCTCCGTCCGAAGTTTGATAAAGTGGGAGCTATCCTTCTGTCAACTCAATGGGAGAAACTCATGCCTTTATCCGATACCCAAGTTTTAGTCGCCCTCGTCATCGCTCTTCTACCCGCCTTCTTGGCCTTCCGTCTCTCCACGGAACTTTACAAATAAGCCCCGCGTCGGAGTCGCAATAGGCTAATCAGTCCTAGGACGGCCGCCTGCTCCTAGGACTCGGGAGCAAGCCTGAATATTTTTCCCGTCTCCACCACTGCCATGACCGCCGCCGCTTCTCCGCCTGCCCGCCCGCCCCGCCGTAAGCGCCAACGCCCCCGTAATACCGTCGCTTTTCAACCGGAGCATCAGTGGCTCCTCTGGGAAATCATTTTTAAGTTGGGGTTAAACGCCCTCCTGATTTTCGGCGCTGTGGTCTCAATGGCTCGCCTTGTCCCTTACCAGCAGATTCAGCAGTCCAAGCTGGAGGACGCTCGTTTGCAAGTCCGGGAAACAGAGCAACGGGTGGAGGCCCTGCGCCGGGATTTTAGTCGCAGTTTCGACCCCAGCCAGAGCCGTAAACTGATGGAAGAAGTCAGCCCCCGCCTCGATCCAAACCAGCGTCAAGTCATCCTTACCCCTCCCTCCGGCGTGCCTTAAAGAATAGAGATTACCCATGCTCCGACCGCTCTTGCTCCTCTTCTCTAGTTTTTTATTACTCATCAGTCTCCTCAGTTTTAGCCCCAGTGCCTTGGCGGTCCGCTACGACCGGGTCAATATTGTGGAGGGAGACTTTTCCGGTCAGGATCTGCAAAACTCGGTTTTTGACCACGCCAACCTCCGGGGCACGGATTTCAGCAACGCCGATTTGCGGGGAGTCCGCTTTTTTTCCTCCAACCTCGACAGTGCCAACTTTGAGAACGCCGACCTCCGGGGCGCCGATTTTGAATCCGCCCGCCTCACCTACGCTAATTTTCACAACGCCCGTTTAGAAGGCGCCTTTGGCACCAACACCAAATTTGGGGAGGCCAACATCGAGGGAGCGGATTTTACCGACATGATCCTCCGCCCCGACGTGGAGGCTTATCTCTGTGGTCGAGCCACTGGGGTTAACCCCGTCACCGGACGGGCCACGAAAGAAACGCTCTACTGTCCCGACTAGGGCGCTATCCTGGCGTCATTCCTATCATCGACTCCTATGGCTTGGTTTCCTTCCTACCGACCGCAACATCTCTCCCTCGGCCCCCTGGAGCGAGAGATTCTGGAAATGCTTTGGGATCTGGGGCAAGGAACGGTTAAAGATATCCACGACCGCATTCTGGCGGACCCCAACCGGGAATTGGCCTATTCCTCCGTGACCACGGTGCTCAATCGTCTGACCCAAAAAGGCTGGTTAGCCTGCCACAAGGAAGGACGGGCCTTCACCTGGACTCCCCGAGTCAGCGCCGCCCAGGCCCAGGCGATCCGCTCCTACGAACAACTGCAACAATTTTTAGCCGTCAGTAATCCCGATGTGGTGGCCGCCTTTGCCGATAATCTCGACACCACTAGCCTCGAACAACTAGAAGCCATCGCCGAGCGCCTGCGGACGTTACGCCGTCAACGGGAGGGGTAAGGTTATGCATCTAGGCATGCTCTTGATAGCGGCCGCTCTGATCATTTTGACGCGGGTCATTGCGCTTCGGGGTAATCCCCGCTTGGCTTACGGCGCCGCTTTGGCCCATTTTGCACTCCCCCCCCTAATCCTCTTAACCACGGCGCTGGCTATTGTCGCCATGGGCAATCAGGGGGAGATGTGGGGCATGGCCCTGGGTCGGGGCAGTTATCTCCTAGCGGCGGCGTTTCTGGGAATCAGTCTGCTCTCACTTCTGAGGCGTTTCGCCCAGTTAGGCTTTACCCTCCGGCGCCTCCAGTCCTACGGGTCGTTGACTTTAGGAACCCAGACCGGTCGCCTATTGCCCCTCGCTTTTCCCTACAGCGCCCAGATGGGCTTCTGGCATCCCCAGTTGGTGGTCAGTCAAGGCTTAATCGATCTCTTGACACCGGAGCACCTGCAAGCGGTTCTGGCCCATGAAGAAGCCCATGCCCAATACCGGGACACCTTTTGGTTCTTTTGGTTGGGTTGGTTGCGGCAACTGACGCCCTGGCTCCCCTACAGCGAAGCCCTCTGGCAAGAACTTCTACTCCTGCGGGAAATCCGGGCCGACCATTGGGCCGCGGAGTGCCAAGATCCTCTCTTGTTGGCGGAGGCCCTGACCCTGGTGAACCAAACCATTCATCGAGGGGCAGAAGAACTCTTTGAACCCAGCCTCGCCATTCCTTTCCATCAGCATCAGCAACGATTCCTCACTCGCATTGATAGTCTGATCGAACCGGCGCTGTCGGACGCTTTGGTGAAAACCTATTCCCGGCGGGAACTCCTAGCGCTTTTCGCTTTAACCCTCATTCCCTTCATTTTTATTCCCCTCCACTATGGTTAACGTCCTCTCTCCCGCTATGGCGGCGCCCCCCTTTACGGCGCCGGCTACGGACGGTCAAACCTATTCCCTAACGGATTTTGCCGGGAGTTGGCTAGTTCTCTACTTTTACCCCAAGGACAATACCCCCGGCTGTACGACGGAGGCCCAGGAGTTTAGCCAGCGCCGGGAGGCCTTTGCCCAACTCGGCGCCCAGGTGGCGGGAGTGAGTCCCGATTCTCTGGACAGTCACGGTAAGTTTATTCAGAAAAAAGAGTTAACGATCCTGCTCCTGAGCGATCCGGATCATGTTATGGCCGAAGCCTACGGCGCTTGGGGTCTAAAAAAATTCATGGGCAAGGAATATCTGGGCATTCTTCGTAGTACGTTCCTGATTAATCCCCAGGGAGAAATCGCCCATATTTGGCCCAAGGTTAAGGTCAAAGACCACGCCGAGAGGGTGTTGCAAACCTTAACGGCGCTGGCGGGGAATGTCTCCGGCTCCTAACCCAAAAGTGAGATGCTCCCCTCAGACATCCCCCACTTGCCAATTAACGGCTTAGTGGAAAGAGGGACTATGAGCGATCAATTCCATGAACTCCTGACAAGTTTTGGCGTTATCGGCAAAAATCCCCTGCATTGAACTGTGGTAATAGCAATCAGCGGTCAATCGGTAAGCCATTTTTTTGAGAAATTAGGATTGCAAGCAAGAAAAATATCAACTGTGTCGCCACAATGCTCGGGCCCGAAGGCAAATTAAGCGCCGCGGAGACGACCATCCCCCCGACGGCGCTGAGCGCGCCCAGCCCCGCGGAGAGCCAGACATAATGCAGGAAGGCGCGACTGAGTAAGCGGGCGGCGCAGGCGGGAATCACCACAAAGGCACTGACCAGCAAAACGCCAATCGCCTTAATGGACGCCCCCACCACGAGAGACAGCAAAACAATAAAGGCGGCGCGGTGAGCCGAGACGGCGATGCCCCGGGCCCTGGCTAAGGGTTCGTGCAAGGTCAATAACATCTGGGTTCGCAACGTCAGACCGATAAAGACTGCGCAAGCCAGCAAGAGTGCCCCGCTGAAGCTTAAATCCAGTTCCCCCACGGCTAAAATATCGCCAAATAAGAGGTTATTCAGCCCTCCTTTGTACTGACCGGTAAAGCTGAGAAGAATAATAGCGATGGCGAGGGAGGAAGAGTAAATGATGTTTAACAGCGCGTCCGTCCATAATTGAGCGCGTTCCAACAGAGACGTTACCCCTAGGGCGAACAAAACGGCGAAGGGCAAGAGAATGACCGAGGGGTTAATCCCCATCAGCAGGCCAACGCTGACGCCTAAAAGGGCGGAATGTCCTAGGGCGTCGCTAAAAAAGGACAGTTGGCGCAAGATTGCGAAACTTCCCAACAGTCCTCCCATTAAGCCGGTGAGAACGCCGCCGAGGAGTGCCCGTTGCATAAAGGGCAGTTGGAAGAGTTCAATAACGCGGGTCAGTTCGACGGACATAGGGGATTAATGGCGATAACGGACAAAGTCGGCCCCGTAGGCCAGGGAGAGATTCGCGGGGGAGAGCGCCGCAGAGGGAGTGCCTTGGCACAGCAACGCCCGATTCAGACAGAGAACCCGGTCGCAGTGTCGGCGCACCCGCTCCAAATCGTGGGAAATTTGCAACAGGGCCCAGCCCCGCTCCTGTTTGAGTTGAGAGAGCAGTTGGTAAAAATCCGACTCCCCCCTAGCGTCTAACCCCGCCGGGGCTTCATCCAAAATCAGCAAGCGCCGCGGATAAACGAGGCAATAGGCCAGCAAAACCCGTTTGCTCTCGCCCCCGGACAGCCCGCTGACCAGTTGGCGCCGAAGATGCAGCGCTTCCACCCGAGCCAAAGCCTCCTGAACGGCGCCGCGGCGTTTTTTTCGGTTTGCCCAGGGCGCCTGAACCCCCAATCGATCCCAGCCTAAGCCGACCCATTCTTCGACGGTGATGGGAACGCGGCGATCGAAGAGAAAAGTTTGGGGTAAATAAGCGATTTGTCGCCGGACGATCGGCGCTAGCCAACCTTGAGGGGAGAGGGGGTGTCCCAAAATCAAGACATTTCCCGACCGCCGGGGTAAAAGACCTAGAATGGCCTGCACCAGGGTGGTTTTCCCGGCGCCGTTGGGGCCGACAATGGCCGTGTCCGTTCCCGCTTCTAGGACAAAGGAAACATCCCGCACCGCCACGGCGCTTTCCCGAGCCACCGTCAACGCTTCTACCGCCAAAATAATCTCTCTCAAGGCGGCCTCCTAAAATCGAACGCCAACGGGTTGGGGGAGCGCCGATTGGGTTGACCCGCCGGTAAAGGCCGTCGCCAGATGATCGACATTCCGGCGCATGGCGCTCAGATAATAATCCTGTTCCAGCGCCTCGGGGCCTCCCGTTTCCAAGGGGTCAAAGACGCTGACCTTCACCTTTAAATCCTTCGCTAAGGCGGAAAAGGCGTCTTTACCGCTTTGGGGTTCCGTCAGGAGCGTTTTTAAATTGGTCCCCTTCACCGTGTCCATCACCCGTTTCACATCTCCGGGGGCAGGATTTTCCTCCGGGACGTCCACTAGGAACGTCGCCTTCAAGTTATAGCTCTGGGCAAAGTAGGGCGCAAAGTCATGGAAAGCGACAAAGGTTTTCCCGGCGTAGGGGGCTAGACGTCGGGCCGTTTCCGCGTCCAGCTCCTGCAATTGTTGAATGTAGGCGCCGGCATTGGCGGTATAAATGGCTTTGCCCTCGGGATCGGCGGCGATCAGCCCGTCCCGAATATTTTCCACCTGTTGGATCGCCCGCTTCGGATCTAGCCAGATGTGGGGGTTATGTTTTCCGTGTTGGTGACGGGGCTGGGCCGGGTTGTTTTCCGGCTCATCATGATCGTGGTCGTGGGCATGACCGCCCCCCAAGTCCGTCTCGATGACCGCCACGCCTTCGCTAGAATCGATCACCCTTAAGCTGGGATTGCTGGCGTTTTTCACCAAACCGTCCAAAAAGTCCTCCATCTCCAGACCATTTTTGACCAGAACATTAGCCTTTGCCAATTTCTGAGCGTCTTCCGGTTTCGCTTGATAATCATGGGGGCTAAGGTTGGCAGGCAACAGTTGGGTCACCTCCGCCCGCTCCCCCGCC
>JBKCES010000150.1:0-4974 GCA_046304295.1 Cyanobacteriota bacterium
GATGGTCTGGGTATCGTTCCCAACGCCCTCCCGGTATGCCCACCCTGATCCATGGTCTGCGGCGCTTTGAGGCTATCTTCCTCGGATGGAAACTAGCTCACACTCCACTTGTGTGTACACGGTAGCTTGGAAAGGGGGGAAAACTTCTCAAAGTCCCTCTTTACCAGGGGGATTTAAGGGGGATCAAACCCAAAACTGAGCCTTTAACCGAAATCTGTGTATGTTGATAGCATCGTCTATTTTTACTGAAGTGCCGCACCGATCAGTAAACCCAAAGCCAAACCTAGGGCGTGACTTTCCAGACTCACCTGGGGCATCTGGCTATCCAGCAAGAATTGGAAAGCAATGATGATGCCCAGACCCCATAACCGGTTGCGATAGTAGGCGCTGGGGTAGGCTTGCCACTGGCGAAAATAAACCCAGATTAACCCCCCTAGTAGCCCGATAATGGCCGCCGAAGCGCCGACCAGGAGTTGCTGATGCTGGTTCGTCAGCCAAAGCCAGGTTCCCATGCCGACCATCGCGCCGACTCCGGTGCCCAAGTAGAGCAGAAGAAAGCGCCAGGGGCCGTAGTAACGCTCCGTTAGGGTGCCGATAATCCCCAAAGCCAGCAAATTGATCCCCAGATGGGGCCAGCCAAAGTGTAAAAAATTGGCGCTCAACGCCCGCCACCATTCTCCCCGAGTCCAAATACCCGTACTGAGAGCACCGAGTTTTTCCAAGGTCTCCGCATTGTCGGCGCCGCCCTCTAAAGTGGTAGCGAGGAAAAAAGCCAAGTTTGCCAAAATTAAAACCCCGCTGGCCCAGGGATAAAAACGAAGTCGGGGTTTCATCGGCGCTGGAAGAGAATCACGGGGCCATTTTCCTCCACTAACTCAAAATCGGGACGACTACGAAGGGTCGAGATTAAACTATCCACCGTCCCCTGGGCGTTTTCCCAGGCAGGATTGGCTTGATTCAGTAGAATGAACTCGTATTGCGTTAAATTAAAGGGTTCGTTTTCCCGGATAACCAACTGGATTTGGGGACGATGACTTAAATGAGGGGCAATATTCGGCGCCGTTAACACAGAAGCTTGGGGGGGAATTTGGCTCACCGCCGAGCGCAGGGCCGGCAACTGGGGCCAATTGGATAAGTAGCGCTCGCCAAAGTAACCGAATTTCGCCAAAGCCAGAAAGGTAATGAACGACCAAAGCAGGAGCCAACGGGGGTGCCGTAACCAACTCCGCTTCTCCTGGTAGTGGGTCATGGCCAAAAGAATTAAAAAGGGGAAAATAGTCAAGGAATACTGATGAATTAGATCCTTTTGGGGTAGATAGGGCGTAATCAGATTTAAAAACAGCGCCGGAAAAGCGGGAATGAGCAGGCTCCAATTGCGCCAAGTACTGGGAACTAGCCCCCACAACACCGGTAAAGTTAACAAGAGTAAATAAAAAGCGTTATCGAGGGTGAATAACTGCCCCAAAAAGAGTTGGGGTTTAAAGACTAAATTTTGCAAAATTTCCCCGACCGAATCCCCCAAATAACTATAGCGTCCCACCGCCGCCACTTCTTTGCCGCTGAATTGGGGAATAATGACCTTACTGGCGATCAAAAACCAAGCGACTCCCAGACCCAACGTAACAGCGCCGACCCGCTTGCCTTTTTGCCAAAATAAGAGCCAGATGCCTAAAAAGATGATGGTTAAAGATAAAACCGCCTTAGATGCCAAAATTAAAAGAACGGCGCTGAAATAGTGACCCCAGCGTTGCCCTTGCACCGCCCACAGTGCCCAGAACAGTGCCGGTAGAGCCAAAACCTCGGTGTGAAAATCAAAGAGATTGAGGTTAAAAACTAGGGGATAGAGAAAATAGATCCAGATCAAAACTTTTTTCTCCCCCAGATTTAAACCCAGCCCTTCCCCCCAATACCAGAGGGGCCAGGCGGCGCTGGCTAGGGCCAAAGCCTGAATGGCTAGCAACCAATAAACCGAAGGAAACAGTTTATAAAATAGCGCCAGGGGATAAACCGTCAGCGCCGCATGATCCCCCAAAATGTGCATTCCCGAAAAGGAAACAACGGGGTTTTCCCCCCGACTGATCAGATAAATCGCCTGGTCAAACCAGCCCAGATCCAGCGCCGTGGATTGAAACAGGAGATGGCGGGCGCTAGCCGCTAGGAAGAGAACCAAGGCGACGGAACCGGCGCTGAGCCAAAGAAAGCGGTCTGAGTCGGAAACTTTCGGCGAAACGGGGAGCATAATCAAGGCTAACGCAGAGAGTCTAATATTTCCGGTTCCCCTCCTTGGAGGGGTTAGGGGTGGGTTAACTCTGGGATTCAAGACTAGACCCACCCCCCAGCCCCCTCCCAAGAGGGGGAGTTAAACGACGCGTTTAATGTGGATGGGGTTTATAGCGGCTTGCAGATGCGTGAGATACGGGCTTCGGCTACGCTCAGCCCTCGATTGATTTCTCAACCGAGAGAATACCGCTAGAAACTATTTTTGATAACTGATATCTGATATCTGTCAAAAGGTGCCGCCGTTATGACCCCACATCGCGCCCTTGGCATCGGCGAACTCAATGTAGATCCGATTGGGGGCAACTTGCAAAACTTGGTGAATGACCTCGCAAAAGTCCTTACTGATAGCCTTAGTCTGTTGGGGAGTCATAGCGCCGATACTTTTCACCTCTAGGTAACAGACGGGGTCAAAGGTGCCGGCAAAGGTCATCTGGGCGTTCGGCTCTAGACAGGTCATCACATAGGACTCCGGTTTGCCCAGATGGCGGGACAACTTCTGGGACAGCGCCGTTAGGAGATCTTTAGTTTGAGCGGCGGACTGGGCCAGGGGGGAAGAGGTTTGAATTTTGAGGAGAGGCATAGCGTATCCCATTCGACAGCCTTGAGTGTAGCCCTTAGACGGCGCCGATGCCTCTGTCGGCGAGTAAAATCCTCAAATCCCCCTTGGATATGTATATACGGTAGCTATCCTGAGAGGGGGCTAACTCCAAAAAAAGGCCGCCGAATTGACTCCTTCTAAACCGAGAGAATCTCCGGGCCCGGCGCTGACCCCCCTCAAGGTCATTAAGAGTTCCCCTTTACCAAAGCCGCTATCCCCCTGAACGCCATTCCCCAAGCGGAGTTGGGTGCCCGCGTTAACCCACTTGACATCCACTGCGTCGATGTTGGCGAACGACAGTCGATCAATCCCCAGTTCAAACTCGAACACCGTGTCCCGTCCATCTCCGAGGGCGTAGGAGACAATATCTAGTTCGGTATCTTGAGCGCCGAGTTTCAGCGCGTCATTCCCCAATCCCCCCGAGAAAAAGTCTTTACCCTTTCCCCCTAACAGGACATCGTTACCCGCCCGTCCCTCCAGCCGGTCGTCTCCGTTTCTGCCCGTCAGACGATTGGCCTGAGCGTCACCGAGGAGAACATCGTTCAGCGCCCCGCCCGTCGCGTTGGCAAAGTTGAGAACCGTCAAGGTTTGCGCTAAGTCGTCGCCTTGCCAAAGTTCCAGCTTATTTTGGCTTAAATCCGCCTCAAGGCGTTGATTTTTGAGGCTTTGGGCGTTGACGGTGTTTTTTTTGTTTGGGTTACCCTCGATACTCTCCATACCGGTGAACCGGTCTCGCCCCTGGGGTTTGCGAACTTCCCCCTGGGGATTGAGAGTAATGGCGAAATCCAGTTTCCGATAGGTAAGGAGATCGGCTCCGCCTAAGCCCTCTAGGATTTGCTCCGGGTTCGCTCCCCAAAAGACGTCGTTTCCCTCCGTCCCGATCCGTTTACCGTTGAGGGGAATTTCCAAGGCTCGGGCCACTTGCCGAACGACGCCGTCTTGCTTATTAATCAAGTAAATTTCGCCGCTTTCGTCTAGACCAAAACGGACATCGCTCCGGGGCTTATTGAGAATACTTAAAAAAGAGACCGCTTCTCCGTCTTGAAAAATGCGCAATTCCGACAGCGCCGCCTGCTGCCCCTGGATTAACTGATCAACGCCGACGTGGAAAAAGCGCCCGTCCGTGGCGAAATCGGCAAAAACGTATTCTCCTTGAAGGTAGGGAATGTCGGCGCCGCGATAAACATAGCCCCCGGCGATGGCCACGTTGCCCGGAACGTCGTGGTCGTATTGGGCGACGGGATAGGCGTAGTTATTGTCGGCGTCATTCTCAGGCAGGGGAAAAAGAACGCCCTCGTTATCTTCATCCACGACAAAAGTTCCCTCCCGATTACCCCAACCATAGTTGGCGCCGGGGAAACCGAGGTTCACTTCCTCGATAAACGCCTGACCAATATCCGCGATTAACATCTTGCCCGCTCCCGCCGTATCCCAACTGAAACGGTGGGGATTGCGCAGACCGTAGGCCCAGATTTCTCCTAGGGTTTGGGGATTGTTGTCGGCGACGAAGGGATTGTCGGCGGGAATGCCGTAACGACCATTGACCCCGTCGCTTCCCAAAGGGTCGATCCGGAGGATTTTGCCCAGGGGAACCGCTAAATCCTGCCCATTATCCAAAGGATCGGTGTTGCTGACCGGAAAACCGTCACTACCGCCGTCCGCCGCGGCGATATAGAGCAGTCCGTAGTCGGGAGACCCCGGCGCCGCGTTGGGATTGAAGGCGATTTCTCCGAGGTTATGATCCCGGTAGGGTTGCTCGATCCGTAGAATTTCCCGATAGGCGCCGCTAAAGGAGGAGGCTTGAGGATCGTCCGCCTGCCACTCTAACAAAACGTCGTGGTGAGAACTGGCGATGACGACGCCCTGATTGTTAACAATGGGTTTAGTCACCGCAAAATCCGGCGCTATCGTCCCCTTCAATTCGGTGTGAACCGTGTAAAACAGACCGGTGGTCGCAAAATCCGGCGCAAAGGCGAAGGAAATAAACCCCCGTTGCCCGCCGCCGACGACAAAATTAGCGCCGACTTGACTCCTTAAATCTAAATATTCCTGAACTTCTCCCCCGCTAATCTGGTAGAGCTTGCCCAGCATGTCAT
>JBKCES010000151.1:0-4312 GCA_046304295.1 Cyanobacteriota bacterium
AATTTAATTCTGTTCACTGTTCCCTGATGGCTGATCACTGCAAAGGGGGTTGACAAATTCCGCCGGCCCCACGAGGGAAAGGTAAGGATGGCGCAGATAACGTTGGGCGGCGCTCTGGATCTCTGCCGCCGTCAGCGCCCGGGCCTGCTCGGGAAAGGTTTCGTCAAAGGCGACGCCTAACCCCAGGGTTTCGTACCAGCCAAAGAGGTGGGCGATTTCACCGTTGGTTTGTTTTCCCAGGGCGTACTGTCCCAATAGTTTATTTTTGGCAGCCTCCAATTCCCCCGGGCCTAGGGGTTCCTCCATCAGGAGCTCTCCTTCCCGTCGCAATTCCCCTAGGGCCAGCGCCGTTTTTTCCGGGGCGGTGCCGAGGTACATGACCAACTGGGAGGATTGTAAACGAGTGGGATAAAAGGCGGAGACATCGTAGGCCAGCCCTTGTTTTTCCCGCAACTGCACAAAGAGACGACTGGAGAGTCCGGCGCCGAGATAAGTGTTGATCAACTTCAGAGGGGCGTAATCGGCGCTTTTGACCCCGGCGCCGAGGTAGCCTACCATGACGATGCTCTGTTGGCTATTGTGGGCCGTCACAGAGGTTTGGGGAGAGGAGACGAGGGGCGACCATTGGGGACAGATCAGGGATTGGGCGGGAATGGGCCAGTCTTGAAAGGTTTTTTCCACCAGCGCCGCCATCGCTTCGCTATCAAAGTTCCCCGAGAGGCTAATCACAAAATTATCGGGGCGGAAATAGGCCTGGTGGTAGTCCAACAAATCCTGACGGGTAATCTGGGGCAAACTGGTCTCTGTGCCCAGTAGAGATAAGCCGTAGGGATGGTCGGGGTACATGGCCTGACGCAACTGCTGAAAGGCCACATTGAAGGGTTGGCTCCGCTGGGACTGGAGGGTTTGCAGGGTTTGGTGTTTCACCAACCGTAATTCGTCTTCCGGGAAAGCCGGCTCCCGGAGCAGTCGGGCCGCCAGCGCCAAAATAGCAGGAAAATCCGCCGTGATAGTTTTGAGGTTAATCACCCAATAATCACTGGCGGCTTCGCTCCCCAGGTGGGCGCCGAGGGATTCCACGGTTTCGGCGATGGTCTGGGCCGAGAGGGTTTGGGTTCCTTTCATGATCAAGGCGGCTAACAACTGGGAGAGGCCCGCCTTGGGCAAGGAATCCCAACAGGCGCCGGCGCAACGGAGAAAAATACGCCCGGCCACCAGATCCGCCGCCGGGTTTTCCGTCAGGATGACGACAATGCCATTGGGGAGAAGTCGGCGCTGGAGAGAATGGTGACGACGCATAGAATCCGAGGGACAAAAACCTGCAATGCCCCCATTGTGCCGGACTTTCCTCTAGACTGAAAGATTGGGCCAAAATCCTTCGTTTTTAGGAGTCAGTCCCGCCTCTCTATGCCGTATTGTTCCCTTCCCGCCCTGACGAGTCTGCGCCGACAACTCCCCTTCGATCTGGATTTACTGCCCCGGTCGGCCTGTCTGGTGGGCGGCGCCGTGCGGGACGCCCTGCTGGAGCGCCGTCGGGAATATTTGGACTGGGATTTTGTGTTGCCGGGAGACGCGGTAGCCGCGGCCAAAACCATCGCCAGCCGCTACGGGGCCGGGTTTGTGGTGTTGGATCAAGCCCGGCAGATCGCCAGGGTGGTCTTTCCTCTGGGAACGGTGGATTTCGCCCGTCAGGAGGGCGCAACCCTAGAGCAGGATTTGGGGCGCCGGGACTTTACAGTCAACGCCATCGCCTACAACTTCCACCGGGAGGAAATCATCGATCCCCAACAGGGGCGCCGGGATTTAGGGAACGCCGTTTTAAAAATGATCTCCTCCGCTAATTTACGGGACGATCCCCTGCGGCTCCTCCGGGCCTACCGTCAGGCGGCCCAGTTGCAATTTCAGCTAGATCCCGAAACCCATTTCGTTTTGCGACAACTGGCGCCGCTCATCGCCACGGTGGCGGCGGAGCGGGTACAGGCGGAGTTTAACTACCTGTTGGGGAGTCCCAGGGGCAGCGCTTGGCTCTGGGCGGCCTTTCAGGATGGCCTCTTGGCGTCTTGGTTTCCCCAGGCGACCCTAGAGTCTTTAAATACCCTTTGTTGCATCGACCTGGCGCTGGCCCGCCTGAAAACCCAACTGGATTTACCCCAACGGCAGGCACTCTTTGAAGCTCTAGGGAAAAAAGGCATCGCCCTGGCGAAATTAGCGAGCTTGACCAGCGCCGACCCGGAGGGAGCGGAAGCGGAATTGGAGCGGTTAAAGTACTCCCGCCAAGAAATCCGGGCCGTGGGCGCCGTTTTACGGGCCTACCCGGCCTCCCAGCGGGCGGAATTGTCCCAGAGTCGGAGACTTCAGTATTTCTTATTTTTGGAAGCCGGGAAATATCTACCCCTCTTTGTCCTCTACGCTCTGGCCCATGCTCCGGCTCCGGATCATCAACTGATTCTGAAGCTCCTGACCCATTTTCTCGATCCCGAGGACGCCCTGGCCCATCCCCAGAACCCCGTCTCCGGCGTTGATTTAATCCAAGGCCTCGGACTCAAACCCGGCCCACTGATCGGCAAACTGCTTACAGAAGTGCAAGTAGCCCAAATTGAGGGTAAGGTACAATCCAAGGAAGACGCCCTCGCCTACGCTCGTTTTTTTATTGATTGTTATGGCTCTCTCCCCTAGCGTCCCGCCGGTCTTCCCTCCCTTGGGTCGCAAATTTTTGCAACTACTGGCGGATCTCCGCCTGGCTATCGCCCTATTACTACTGATCGCCGTCTTTAGCATTAGCGGCACCGTCATCGAACAGGGGGAAACCCTAGACTTTTACCAGAGCAATTACCCGGAAGCGCCGGCGCTGTTTGGTTTTGTGACCTGGAGGTTCATCTTAGGCCTGGGCTTAAATCATGTTTACCAAACCCCCTGGTTCCTGACCCTCCTCGTCCTCCTCGGCGCCAGTTTGACGGCCTGCACCTTCCGGCGCCAACTGCCGGCACTGAAGGCGGTGGATCGCTGGCAGTTTTACCGGCAACCCCGACAGTTGCAAAAGTTGGCTTGGCGGCAGTCTTTAACCGGGGTTGATTTAACGGAGCTGGCTCCCTTACTGGAAAAAAGAGGCTATCAGGTCTTTCCCGACCCCGATTCCTCTGCGGTGCTCTATGCCCGTAAGGGGCGCCTAGGGAAGATGGGGCCGATTATTGTCCACATCGCCCTGTTAATTATTCTCGGCGGAGCTATTTGGGGCGCTTTGGGAGGCTTTCTGGCCCAGGAAATGGCGCCCAGCGGTAGCGACTTTCAGGTGAAAAATATTATTGAAGCGGGGCCCCTAGCGGCGTCTCGCATTCCCCAGGATTGGGGGATTCGGGTCAATCGGTTTTGGATCGATTATACTCCCAACGGCGCGATTGACCAGTTTTACTCCGATTTATCCGTGATTGATCAGCAGGGTCAGGAGCAGGACAGAAAAACCATTTCCGTTAACCATCCCCTCCGTTACCAGGGCGTTACCTTTTACCAAACCAACTGGGGGATCGCCGGGGTAAAAGTGCAAATTAACAACAGTCCCATTTTTCAACTGCCTATGGCGCCGTTGGCTACAGAAAACGGCGGTAAACTCTGGGGCGCTTGGATTCCCACGAAAACGGATTTGAGCGAAGGGGTGGCGCTGTTGACAAAAGATTTGCAGGGAACCTTGATTCTCTACGACCAAAAAGGAAACCTAACCAGCGCCGTCCGTCCCGGTATGGCAGTAGAAGTGAACGGCGTCACCCTGAAAATTTTGGAACTGGTGGGGAGCACGGGCTTACAGATCAAGGCTGACCCCGGTATTCCCTTTGTTTATCTCGGGTTCGCCCTGCTCATGGCCGGGGTGATGATGAGCTATATTTCCCATGCCCAGGTCTGGGCACTGGTGGACGACGGGGGACAACTCCACTGGGGGGGCCGCGCTAACCGGGCCCAGGTGGCGCTAGAACGGGAACTGACGGCGCTGGCCGCCGAGTTGGGGCAGAACTAAATTACGACGGTGGTTGCCGATGCGGACATTGAGTTCGTCGCCGATTTTATTCAGTTGGATCTGCTCCTTGGGAATACCGGGGAGGCTCGATAGTCATGGTGTTGTTTTACAAGGCTTGGCGCTTTAGTTAGAAGCTCTTTTGTAAATTGGGATGAATCACTAAATCATTGTAACCGTTCAGGGGGGTATCCAAACTTTGTAAGCTATAAGATTAGACGATTTCGGTATTGAAAATGCCGGTTTTTGATTATTTTAGGTTTTCTCTTAATAATGAAAATCCCAATTCCCGGCTCACAACCCCCATTT
>JBKCES010000152.1:0-4578 GCA_046304295.1 Cyanobacteriota bacterium
CGCTGATATTCCTGGTCAACCCGATCCCGAGTCAGAGGATTAATTTTAAGGTTAATCGAGGCCGGAATTCTCCGTCGCAGACCCCAGAGCGCTAAACCCAGGGCGGAAACCCCCCAGAGTCCCCACTCCCCCAACAGAGACAACTGTTGATCCAATAATTCCCAAGCCAGTAAGACGCCCCCTAGACCGAACCCCAGGGTCAAAATCGGCTTTGTTTTTAGTGAAAGTGGCATAACGTCTGGCCCCCGCCCGCAGTCTAAAACCCAATTTTTTTATCATAGCCCCCGGACGGCGCCGCTCCACCTTGAAATCTGTCCTCTGTCATCTGAAATCTGTTCAAAGCCGATCGTACTCATTTTTTGGAGTCACGACAAGCGCCGTTTAAAGAGTCCCCCTAGGGTAATGGCGGCGCCAGCCCCCACTAGGGTTAGGGGTTCGGGCACTGCCGTCACACTGCCGGTAATTACTGCGGGAGCGCCGCTACTAAAAGGCGTAAAGCTACTGACGACGCTATTGAGCGCAATGGTGCCGCCGCCAGGGGTCAGGGGGGAACTAAACACTAAAGAAAGTAGATTATTGCCGCTATCTAACCAATCAATAGCGGTTACGCCGCCGGAGACACTGACATTAACCACATCAAGGGCGCTGAAGATTAGAGAATCCACCATCATGTTACTGAAAGTGACGCTGGGATTGGCCAGGGATTCATTATTTAAGGAAAAACCGCCGGTTAAAGGCGCGACTGGATTTGTTAACGCCTGACTGTCTGGACTTAAAACCCAGGGGAGGGCTTTCACAGAAGAGGGGGTTAGGGCGAGCGCCGCTAGGCCAACGGCGAAGCAAGCGGTGGATTTAACTAGGGGAGAAAGGAAAAACATGGGTGTTAATGGGGGAATTAAAAAAACTAAGGATAAGGAGGACGCTAGATCGAAAGGAACCATTGGGGATTGTCCGCCAGATTAATGACCGGATTCCCCGTGTAATCCGCCACGATGGCCAACAATTCAGCGCCGAGGCAAATCTGATTGCCCTCGAAGGACAAGGCGCCAAAGACGAGACTATCCAGCAAGAAGAGATCCCCTTCCGCGGCATTAAAGTCTATCACGCAGTCAGGGACATCCCCGGCCCGCAGAACGAAGTTATCGGCCCCAGCACCACTATAGAGGAAGTCTAGCCCCGGCCCACCATCAAGCAAGTCATTTGCGGTCTAGCTTACCGTCCAGACCCCCCCCCAAACCTTAAATATTTCTTAAACTTCGGCGCTTGTAAGTTCACCAGACCCTCAGTCTACCCAAAGTGGTTAGGGTGGAGCAGGACAGCCATAAACAAAAGAGAAAGTATTGATGGGATGGGCATCTGACCCGTTTACAGGTACATGTTATGATCTGACTGACGGACAGTTGATGCGGTAAAACCTAAATGAAAAAATCATTCTATCTTGTTCTCCTAGCTTCTTCTCTGGTCAACATCAATCCCGCAGAAGCAATCAGTGTGATTAACTTCGATGATATTGATACAGGATTTCCTCAAACATCGGGGACGGCGTTAGTTCCCTATCAATATCAGAACTTTCATTGGTCTAGCAACGGTACGACTAACTCCGGCTTTACCGCTATTAATGATGCCATCTGGACAGGGGCGGGTAACTACAACAACAATTTTACTGCTCCCTCGGCGCCTAATGGCGTTCTCAACTCTGGCATTGTGACGGTGTCTCGGGTTGGCGGGGGTCTCTTTACTTTTAAAGAAGCCTATTTTGCCCCTTTCACATCAAATAGTGATTTCGAGTCGCAGGGTAGCACGGCCCATACAATTATCGTAAGAGGCTTTAATGGCGCAAACTTGGTTGGTTCTGCAAACTACACATTTACTCAAGCTGGCTATATTCAGTTAACCCAAGATATTCCCAACATCACGTCATTGGAACTCATCGGCACGAGTCCGGCCGTGCAAAACTTTGAAACACGGTGGGCGATGGATAACTTTAGTTACGAGGCGGCACCAGTTCCCTTAGAATCAGACGCGGCTCCTATCGTTGGAGCTACGGCGTTCTTTGCCATGGGTGTTTGGTGGAAACGGCGCTTGCCTCTCATTTAACTCAGCAAAACCAGCGCCGATTTTAGAAATTAGCTTAATTTTTTCCGGCGCTGGCTGGGGTTCTTATTCGCCTGTTAAAAAATCGATAATATTCAGGACTAGGGTGATATCGCTTTGAATAGTCTCCCAAATAATATCAGAGTCAACTCTTTTATATTCATGGACTACCCTATTCCGTAATCCTCTCATTTCATTAAAAGGGACTTGAGGATACTGAGCTTTAAAAGTCTCAGATAAACGGTTAACTGCTTCTCCAAGTAATGACAAATTGATATAATACTGAGGACTGTGTTTTTTCATCATTGATAAATTCTTGTTTACTCATATTTCGAGTAAACATTATAGCGGTATTCTTGCGAATGAGGGACAGCCCTTCGGCTACGCTCAGGGCGCGAGGGCTGAGCGTAGCCGAAGCCCGTATCTCACCAATCTGCAAGCCGCTATAGGATTTTCTGTAGAGAATTGTACAGATCTAACATAATTTCCTGATCACTGGACATAAATAACCTCAGCGTCGTCTAAAATATTAGAGCGACGAATCCAATTTTGACTGTTTTCAATCGCTTTTTGGGGAACAAGATCGACATTGCGCTGAAGCAGTTCTTGGAGTTCGTTTTCAAGTTGGATTAATTTGAAGATGCTGATTTTAGCGCCGAGTTCAAATTTTACTAACAAATCAATGTCGCTTTCGTTTGTAAAGTCATCCCGTAGGATGGAGCCAAAGACGGAGAGTTGACTAATTTGGTTGTCTTGACAAAATTGGGTCAAGCGAGGAAGGGGAACGCCTAGTCGCTGTTGTATTTGGGGAGGAATATCTCTGAGGTTTGACATACGTTAAGTCTAAGATTTTAAGAATAAAGGTAAACCATGAACAGCGCCGACATTAGATATTAGGTTAGTTTTTTCCGGCGCTGGCTGTTTTTTTTAGTTTGCGCCAGCCCAGATACTTTGTTAGTCTAGCGTCTCGGTTCGAATAAAAACTTGTGAAAATTCTACTTAGGGTATAAGATGGGTACCTGAAATAAGTTTCGTTTCCGCAATCATGGCCGCCCCTTATCTTTCTGTCCAAGAAACCGCCGAGATTCTCCAGTGTTCAGAGCAGTACGTCCGGCGCTTGCTCCGAGGGGGGAAAATTAGCGCCGAAAGATTGGGAGGGTGTTGGCTAGTCGCGGCTGAATCAGCCTTGAATTATCGCCTTAAGGGGGAAGATGATTCCTTTACGGTCGGCGATCACCGGCGCCGTTCCTGGGAGAAACCAGAACTTAAGGCTTTGAGCTTTTTTTCCGGTTGTCTGGGACTGGATCTGGGGTTGGAAAAAGAGGGAATTCATCTCCTGTTAGCGTGCGAAACGGACCGGGCCGCTCGGAGAACGATTGAGTTAAATCGCTCCGATTTGGCATTGATTGGGGATATTCGGGATTATTCAGCGCCGGATATTCGCGCCCAGGCGGGATTAAGCGCCGAGGATGAGATTGAGGTGATAGTGGGCGGTCCGCCCTGTCAGGCGTTTAGTAGCGCCGGTAAACGTCAAGGCTTTAATGATGAGCGGGGTAATGTTTTTTTAACCTTTATCGATTTAATTATTGAACTTAAACCAAAATTTGTAGTCATTGAAAATGTGCGGGGTTTGTTGTCGGCGCCGTTAAACCATCGTCCCCATGAGATGAGGGGTAAGGATAATCCGCCTTTATCGGTTGAGGAGAAAAGAGGCGGCGCGTTGTTATTTATTACGAAGCGATTAAAGACGGCGGGCTATAGCGTAGCGTTTAATTTATACAACGCCGCCAATTTTGGAGCGCCGCAACAACGGGAGCGGATTGTGATGGCCTGTAGTCGAGACGGGCAAAAGCTTCCTTACTTAACGCCAACCCATTCGGAACAGGGGTTATACGGATTGCCCCAGTGGCGGACGTTACGAGAGGTTATAGCGGATCTGCCCAAAAATAATCATCATTTTGTCAAGTTTCCTGAAAAACGTCTTCAGTATTATCGATTACTCAAACCGGGACAATATTGGCGAGATTTACCCGCAGAACTCCAACCGGCGGCACTCGGCGCTTCCTACCATGCGGGAGGGGGCAAAACGGGCTTTTATCGGCGCTTGGCTTGGGATAAACCGGCGCCGACTTTAGTGACTCACCCGGCCATGCCCGCCACGGATTTGGCTCATCCTGAAGAGGATAGACCCCTAAGTATTGAGGAATATAAACGGATTCAAGAGTTTCCTGACGATTGGATCATCGCAGGGTCTTTGCTGGATCAATATCGGCAAGTGGGCAATGCGGTTCCTTGTTCTTTGGGTCGCGCTATTGCCAGAATGTTAATTGGGCATTTAAAGGGAGAACCGCCGTTACTTTACCCCGATTTCCCTTATTCTCGTTATCACAAAACGGATGATGTCAGTTGGATGAGTGATATGGGTTGTTGTGAGAAATCCTCAGCAAAACAACTATCTCTTAACTTAGTTGGATGAATCTGATA
>JBKCES010000153.1:0-14929 GCA_046304295.1 Cyanobacteriota bacterium
AAATGGGGGTTGTGAGCCGGGAATTGGGATTTTCATTATTAAGAGAAAACCTAAAATAATCAAAAACCGGCATTTTCAATACCGAAATCGTCTAATCTTATAGCTTACAAAGTTTGGATACCCCCCTGAACGGTTACAATAAATTGAAGATTCTATAAGGTTTTATCCCCCCTAACCCCCCTTGGAAAGGGGGGAAAACTTCTCAAAGTCCCCCTTGCAAAGAGAGCTAGAGACGTTCCAAACCTTCCCTAAGTTAACTCACTTTTGCCTCGGCGCCGAGGTTAAGACCAACTCCCGGTAGGTTTCATAGAGACTGCGGTAATCGTAGGCTTGGGCGAACTGGGCGGCGCCTTGCTCTAGTTTTTGGCGATACTCCGGCTGGTCTAGAAGTGTTTGAATCGTCTGGGGATAGTTTTCCAGACCGTTATCAATAACACAATGAACCCCCGACTGAACGGGATACCCCCGAAAGGCGACCGAAGTGCCCAGCACCGCCTTACCCCAGGCCAGTGCCTCTAGGGTTTTCACCGACATGCCGGTGCCGGATTCCAGGGGAATAACGACGAGGGCGGCCCGACGGTAAAGCGCTTCTAAAATTTCCTCAGACACCTTGCCCAAGGCAAAAAAAGCGCCGTTTTCTTCAGGAGGGCAACAGCCGCCGACCACGAGGAAATCCCAAGTTAACCCCGGCGCTCGGCTCCAGGCCTTCAGGCGCTCGACGGCTCGCAGATTCGGCCCGTGGGAACTGCCGATAAAGAGACAAAAGGGTTTGCGCCAGTCTCGGTTTAAGTCCAAAATTTGACTCAGATCCACCGGCGCTTGTCGGCGCCGCTCCTCGATTTTGGCCAGATCTAAACCGATGGGGACGCAGTGACTGTTAGCGCCCTGCTCAGCAAAGAAAGCCTGATCCAACGGCGACAGGGTCACAACGGCGCTGGCTTGTTTCAGCGCCTGAAGTTCTTCATAGAGAGCGATTTTAGCCAGGGGGCTTTCGGAGTCTAATTGTTTGGCCAGAACATCATGGGCGGTGAGGATTAGGGGAATCACTTTCCGTTGGCAAATCGGCGCAAGGATGGCGGCCCAGAAGGGATATTCCAAAATGACCACTTCCGCCCAATCGGTAATCTCTTCCAGCCAGACTTTAAACTGGGGATCGAAGCGAAAGGCGTAGTAAATCCAAGGCAACCAGGCGCTTTCTAGGTCTTCCCGGTTTAAGGAAGGCGTTAAACCAAAAACATTTTGCCAGCTTAAAAAAGCGTCTCGGTAAACCCTTTGGGTTAAATTTCCCCAGTCTCCACTAGGAGCATAATCTGCGTAATAAACTCCATTTTGCCAACGGGGAGAAGAGGCGCCGAGACTAAATGCGCCGATTTCTAACCCTTTTTCTCTGAGATAATCAATTAAATGCCCCACCCGTTGACTGGCTCCGCTTCGGCGCTCTTGCAGATCGCCCCAGGGATAGAATACAGCCACCCTAGGATGAGGATAAATCGGGGTTAAGGGCAAAGCTCGTTGAGTTAAGCTTTGAGTTAAAACTTGATTCAGTTTTTGAGTCAAAAACTCCGCAGAAACAGCGCCGGAGCGAGAGATGCTTTTGGATAAGGGATAACAGGGAATCTGAGGAAAAAGTTCCCCTAGGCGCTCGCCCTGGATCGAGTTAGCCGCAAGCAATAAAGAATACTCTCCCCACTGTTTTTGTTCCTGAGTTAACAGGGTTAGATCCACTTCTCGACCCATTTTTAACGCCTGGACTTCAGCTTGAAAACCCGTCAATAAACCCACTAAAGGCGCTGATAACCAGCCTAATTGTTGGCAAATTCGCCCTCCCCAGGGAACTCCAGAGAGAATTAAATCCGGTCGGAGCCTCGGCGCTAGATTCACCAAATCCAGCGGTAACTCGGCCCTTTCTCCCGCGATCAACCAAGTCTTGTCCCAACAGTTTTCTCCGAAACTGGGCGTTAAATCGGCGCCGTAAAAGAGAATATAGAGTCGATAACCGTTCCGCCCGAGGGTTTGAATGATTTGGCGAGCCAAGGCGCCGTCTGGGGAATGAAGCGGTTGAGAATGGGGCAGAATTAAAAACAATTTCGGAGCCGGTTGAGCAACAGGCGTAAACTCCGGCGCTGGCCCTAGGAGAATTTGGATTAACCGCTCCGGGGATTGCCGTTGGCGCCAGAGGGGAGCGTAGGCTTGAGCGCCTTCGGTTAAGGCGGGTAAATTTTCCAAAGCGGAGCCAACGGTGCTGGCCAGTTGGGCTGGGTTTTCATAAATCCGCCCCCGGTTTTCCGCCACCTGCTCTGCCAACCAACTCCCAGCGGGAACCACCACCGGCTTCCCCGCGGCCAGCGCCTCCGTCAGCACCCCGGAAGTGCGCTGATAACTCTGAGGATTGTAGGGAAGGACGACTAAATCCGCCGATTTTAACAAAGCGTAATACGCCTGGGCGGTCAGCGCCACGTCTAGAAGTTTGACCGTTTGGCTTGGAAATTGGGAGAGTTTCACTTTGGCCCGAACCGCTTCCGCTTCCCCGCCGCCGATGTTGTAGTTAGATTGAATCGTCCAGCGGGCCCGCCCAGGCACCAGATACTCCTCCCAGAGATTGAACACAAGCTCCGGCAGAAGGTGATAGCCCTTTTCCGTCCGGGCGTCGCCCAGGTAAACGATGTGAATCGGAGCCTCTGATTCTAAATCCCTTGGCTCTAACCCTAGGCAATCTAAATTTTCCTGCCGGAAGGGAATCGGAATTTCTTGAACCCGAACGGCGCCGAGGCTGTTATAGCCTTGAATCAGTTTGGGTGCGTCGCTGTAGAAGCGAATTTTCCCCGGCCAAAGTCCCCTTTCATAGCAGTCCCGGAAAATCGCGCCGATTCCCAACCCCGGCGCTTGGCTCACTAGGGGATCTTGGGGATCTCGACGGAGGAGAACGTGGAAAACGGGTAGCGCTTCTGAGCTTTGATCTTGCAGAAACCAGAACAACTCCTCGATCTGCTCAATCCCAATGGTATGGATAAAAACCTGATCCGCCGGGGTCGGCGCTAGCTCAGGAAAAACCCACTTTAAGGTTTCCCTAAAGGTCTCCGGTTGGGGATCGGTGAACCTCTCCTCCGGCGCCGGAAGGTTAACGGGCAAAAATGAGCGCAGAAAACTGAGGATAAAGCGAACTAGACCCCACAGGGTTTTGAAAATTCCCCAGGCGGTATGGGAGAAGGGAACCCTTTTAACCAGTTCCAGATCTTTTTGCCACCAGCGCCCTAAACGTTCGGCGCTACCCGCCACTTTTTCCTGAAAGCGGGCCAATTGGGGAGAGGGGTTAGTCTTGTCCTCTGGCGCCGGACTCTTAACCGCTTCCGGCGGAGCCACCGGCTGATTAAACCAATCCACTGTAAAGACCGGCAGGATGGGAATATCCCCTTCGGCGCCGAAACTCCAGACCCGATTGGCTAAAATAACCGGCTCGTAGCCCGCCCTGCGGGCCGCTTCCGCCACCGCTAGACTGCATTCGTAATGATGTCCCTGATAGTTGACCAAGGACTGATCGACGATAAAAAAACGCGGCATTACTCCCTAACGGTTTGCTCCTAGAGCAAACTAGCTTAGCCCAAGGCGGCGCTTTTAGAGCCTCAGTCCAAGGCTTTCCGCTAAGCACCGACCATTTTCGCTCAGCGCCGCGCACTGACGAGTGCCATCAAACAGGAGGGAGCCGATGGTTAAGGTTTGGCCGGTTTGGCGCTGGACGTAATCCCCGGCCCGTTGGTCAAGGGTTTCGGCTAAGCCCTGGTAAATTTTTTCTGCCCAGTGGGAAGCGTTTTCCAGATCCCATTGGCGTAGGTATTGGAGCGCCGCCTCTGCGGTGGGGCAATGGAGTAGGGTTTGTAAACAAGCGAGGGGTAGTCCCTGTTTCACCCCCTGGGCCGTCAGAATTTCCAGACGAGCGTCCGCAAGGGAGTGGTGGGTATGAAAGATTCCCCCGGCTAATTTCAATAGTTTGCCGTGGTAGCCCAACAGCAGTAAGGAGTTCAGGTCAGATTGAGCCGCGGCGGCCAGCATGGGGCCTAACCAATTGGCGGTTTTCACGCAGTGTTCCGGTTTGGCTCCCCAGCGCCGGGCGAGATCCAGCCCGTTTTCCCCCAGGCAAAAAATCAGGGTTTTCTGACCCTGGGCTTTGGTCTGCAAGTCGGCGATAAAGGTTTCCAACTGCTCCGGGGCGCTGAGGGGTTCCGAGACGCCGCTGGTTCCCAGTAGGGATAACCCTTCGATAACGCCAAAGGCGGCGTTGGAGGTGCGGGCCGCTAGCTTGCGCCCTTCCGGGAGAATAATGTCCACTCTGAGGTCTTGATCTGGCCGGAGCCAAGGCGCCAGATTGGTTTCTAGAAGAGTCTGGGCGTAACGATAAATCGCCGGAGCGTTTCCTTCCCCTAGGCGTCGTCCAATACCCTCGCCGCCGATAATGTGCAACTCTCCGGCGCCGGGGAGCCATTCCGCCCGGGCCCAAACAGGAGTCTGACGGGTCAGGTCTAGGTTATCTCCCGGCTCGCTCCGGGTAATGGCCAGGGCCGAGTGCCGTTCTGGGTCTAAAACAGCGGCCTGTTCGATGGGGATGGAAACCCGTTGGGGCGGATTGACCAACTCAACCTCTACACTTTCCGGCGCTTCCCCCCTTTTGAGGGTTTCCAAGGCGCCCAGCGCCGCGGCGCTGGCGAAAACAGGTAAGGTGTAGCCTGAGTGAGCCATAGCTTAAACCCGCCCCTGGGCAAGTTTCTCTAATTGCTCCAGTTGTCCCTGCAGGAGTTGCACCTGGCGCTGGAGTCGCGCGTTTTCCTGCTGGAGGCGTTGATTGCGGCGTAGTAAATCTTGCTGAAGTCGCTCCTGCCGGGCCGTCTCTTCTCGGCGCTCCTGGATATCTTCCAAGACCGCCAGGGCGAAACAAATCTGGCCGGCGCTGTCCGGCACCGGCGCTGCCGTGACCTCTAGGGGAATGATCTGGCCGCCCTGATGGACTTCGAGGTCCGTCACTCGACAGGTCTCTCCCGCCAGCGCCCGCAGGAGGGGCTGTTCCGTGGCGGGGTAAAGTTGATTGGTGCCGCTTTGGTAAGCTTGATAGATGGCGTTGAGCCGGTCTAACGGCGCCGAGGGAAGAACGCCTTTGCCCAACAGTTCAATGGCTTTGAGGTTAGCATAGTAGGGATGGCCCTGGGCATCGATAATAAAAATGCCTAGGGGACAAGCGTCAAGGAAGGCTTTAAACTCCATTGCAATCGGTAAGGCATTTTCGGCCAAAGCTAAAAGTATAGCTTAAGAATCAGAATTGGCAAGGATAAAACCCTATAGCAGGCCTAAATGGGTGCTGAACGCAATCGAGTGATGATCCCCCCCAACCCCCCTTGAAAAGGGGGGAGCTAACCGGAGCCTGTTCATGATTCACTTAGGCCCGCTATATCAACGTTGGAACCTGTCTTTAAGCTCAAAAGTTCTACCTATTCCCTACGTTCCTGGCACCGCACCGAGCCGGGGAATTTGGGGAATGATATAGTCGACATTTCGCAGGTTGTGATAAAAATCTTGAATATTTCAAAAGCCAGTCTAGATAAGGCTTTCAGGAATTAGGCTAGATATTGCTTGGACTGATTTTTTTCTTTGTTTGGGATGATTGGCGATATTTGGACTTCTCTCGGCCTCACCATTGACCCTCACAATCTGAGTGACAGACACTTCATTAAGAACGATTATTGGTATAGATATTGAAGGGCGGGTGTGGCAACACTTTCAGCGTTTGTGACCCTCATGGATACCATATTTTCAAAACCTAGTCCCAGTAAGGGATTGAGCCACCTGTAATGTTTACAGGAGAAGGATTTGATGGTCATTGGTAAAATATCTCAGCAGGGTTACCAACCTGCGGAATATAGGTTTGACTAAAGCCGATTTGGAGCAAAAAAGGGGTGGACATATTGTTGGCGATGGCGTCTCCCAATTTAGACATCTTCTTTTGAATCAAACAACACAGGTTAGGCTGTATTGGTCTACAAAACCTGCTCAGCCTTCAGGGTTAACGCTGGGAAGGTTGGGGACACCAGAACGGTGCCGTTGACAAAAATCGCTTCGTCATAAAACCCCTCTACAAGAGAGCAGATCATCACCTTGGCTTCGGCGCTGTCCACCAACCAATATTCGGGAATGCCCAAAACAGCGTATTCAGAGCGCTTACTGCGATAGTCCGTTGTCCGGGTGGATTCGCTGACCACCTCCGCCACCAAGAGAGGCGGGGGTTGATCGAGGGTAATAATCGCTTCCCGTTGGGCGAGAGTTTCCCATTGGCTTTGGGTTAAGACCGTCAGATCGGGAATCCGACTGGTATCCCACCGCCCGCCCAGGGGGGATTGAACGCCAACAGTAAATTTTTGGGCTGTCCAGGGAAGGCCCCGACGATTAATCTCATCGTCAAAACTCCGTTCTAGGAATTTGGCAATCGCTCCATGCAGACTGGTTCCCACACTCATGGACGCTAACTCTCCTTCCACCAACTCATAACGGCAATCGCTTTGATCCGAGTAAGCGCGGTATTCGGCAAAACTGAGTTTTTGTAGAGCGACGGTCATGGCCTGCCTCCCTCTTTTCGGTATGCTTAAGTTTACCCTAGATTTTTGGGTCTCTTTTTAGCGTTGACATGAAAATTCAAACCCTAGTGGTCGCCACCGGTAATCCCGGCAAGGTGGCCGAGATGGAAACCTACCTCGCCGGTTATGTCGAGCACCTAGAGTTGAAACCGGCGGAGTTGGAGATTGAAGAAACGGGAACGACTTTTTTAGAAAACGCCTGTCTCAAGGCCTCCCAAGTCGCCTTAGCCTTAAATCAGTGGGCCATCGCCGATGATTCCGGGTTGACCGTCGCGACGCTTAACGGCGCTCCGGGCCTCCATTCCGCTCGCTATGGTCGCACCGACCAGGAACGCATCGATAAAGTGCTCGGTGCCCTGGGGAATAATCCAGAGCGCCGAGCGGTGTTTATTTGCGCCTTGGCGCTGGCCCGTCCCGACGGCGTAATCGCCTGTCAGAGCGAAGGCCTTTGCCAGGGAGAAATCCTCAAGGCTCCCCTCGGAACCGGGGGCTTTGGCTACGACTCCATTTTTTGGGTGCCTACTGAACAAATGAGCTTTGCTCAAATGCCGGCGGAACTAAAGCACCAAGTCAGCCATCGAGGGGACGCTTTTCGAAACCTCCTCGCTCAATGGCCGACAGAGCCTAGAGACTAAATCGCTTCGGCGTCTTTTTCCCCCGTCCGAATCCGCACCACAGATTCCACGGGGCTGATGAAGATTTTACCGTCCCCGATTTCGCCGGTGCGGGCGGCGGAAACCAGTTTGTCCACCACCATATCCACCTGGCCTTCATCCACCACAATCTCAATTTTGAGCTTCTGGAGGAATTCAACGGTGTATTCAGAGCCTCGATAGCGCTCGGTTTGGCCCTTTTGGCGCCCGAAGCCCCGCACCTCTGAAACCGTCATGCCCACGATGCCGGCGTTGACGAGGGCGATTTTCACCTCGTCAAGCTTAAAGGGGCGGATGATTGCTTCTACCTTTTTCAAACTGGTCACTCCTCGTTTGCGAATCTGGTCGTTGTCTATGGTTATAATCCTACCTTGTCCCTTTCTAGCATCTTCCCCCGGAGCGTTTTTGTAAAGATCCGTACATTTTGCGGCGCCGAAGGGGAATTAGGTTGCCCCAATTCCCCTAATCTGGACAGGGCGGCAAAGAGCGCAATAGCGGAAGCCGTTCTCTGTAGCCCAATCAGCTTAGATGTAAATTTAAAATAAGGAGTGTAAATGTCTGACGTTTTTTCTAAACTAAACTATATTTTGGGAGAACGAAAAAAAAGACTCCTTGGTATATTATTTCTGTTTTTTGCCACCTCTTTAATCGACGCTCTGGGAATTGGACTCCTTAGTCCCTTTGTAACTTTGGCGACAAATCCTAGCGCATTACAAAGAGCGCCGTTTTTGGCGGATGTTTTAAAGCGTGCGGGTCTGGCGGATAATCCCCATCTTATCGCCATTATCGGTCTGGGTATTATTATTATCTTTTTGTTACAATTTTTTGCCTATATTTATTCTCAAAAAAGAATTTTAGATTTTGTTTTTGATGAAAAAAAGATAGTTATTCATTTACTAATGAATTCCTACCTCTATGCCCCCTACGTTTTCCATCTTAAGAAAAACACCGCCTCTATTATTAATCACATTATCTCTGAAACCCGTCAGTACAGTCAGTTTATGGTGGGTTTAATGAAGGGAATAACTAACGCAATTATCCTAATCATTTTACTGTCGCTCTTAGCGGCTACAGACTACCGTTTTTTGTTGCTGATCACCGCAACTATTCTGCCCACATTTCTTTTCTATGTCGGTTTCCTGGGTAAGCGGTTACGTTTTTGGGGCAAGCAAGCGACCTTAAGCAATGCTCGAATGATTCGAGAAATCAATCACGCTTTGGGAGGATTAAAAGACACTAAGATTACCGGCACTGAAAATTATTTTTTGGAGAAGATTGATCAAGAAGCCCGCAAAAATTCCCACTATATGAGTCTGGCTCAAATCACCCAGGTGATTCCCACTGTTACGATCCGCACCAGTCTCATTCTCTTAATCATCGGCTTAATTTCCCTAGCCTCTTTTAATCAGCAGAGCCAAATTACTGATTTTTCAGGGACGCTGACGGTTTTTGCCGTCGCTTCCCTACGTCTGATTCCTGCGGCGAATTTATTGATCCAGTCCTACAGTCAGATTAAAAACTTCAGTTTTAGCCTTGAGGTGATTTACCATGACCTCAAGGAAATCGAAGAGTCCCAGCTCTTGCTCAAAAAAGAACAGAAAATCGCCCAAGGTTTTGACTCGACAGCCCAAGCGTTAGCCCAAGCGTTTCCTTTTGAGGAAAGCCTTGAGCTTCAAAATATCGCCTTCCGCTACCCCGGCGCCGAGGGATTTGCCATCAACAATGTGAGTCTGACGCTTCGTAAGGGAGAGGCCATCGCCTTCATTGGTAAATCCGGTTCCGGAAAAACGACCTTAGTAGATATTATTCTCGGATTGCTCATGATTGATCAAGGAAATATTTTAGTCGATGGTCAGTCTGTTTATCAGAATCTCCGGGGTTGGCAAAACTGTCTGGGCTACATTCCCCAAAGTATTTTTCTCACCGACGAGACGCTAGAGCAAAATATCGCCTTTGGTGTGCCACCGGAGAAAATTGACACCCAACGGATACAAGAGGTGATTCGCCAAGCTCAACTGGAAGAGTTGATGGAGAATTTACCCCGGGGCGTCAAAACAGAGGTGGGAGAACGGGGAATTCGCCTTTCCGGGGGCCAGCGCCAACGGGTGGGCATTGCCCGGGCGCTTTACCATGAGCGGGATATTTTAGTCTTGGACGAAGCTACTTCGGCGCTGGATAACGAGACTGAAAAATTAGTCAACGAAGCCATTAAGTCTCTCTCCGGCAATAAAACCCTGATTATCATTGCCCACCGTCTCTCCACCGTGGAGCACTGCGACCGTCTTTACCTCCTCCACCAGGGTAAACTGATGGCTTCCGGCCCCTTTAAGGAGGTTCTGGGTCACTATGAAACCCTAGGGCAAACCCCGGAAAGGGTCTAGATTTGCCCCTAAAATATAAACACCAAACCGCCGTTCCCCCGATTTTTAGGCTTGAGCGCCGATTGACCTATGACCGACTCCATGCAATGGCTCAACGCCCTTTCCACCCGGGCCTCCCTAGAAGGCGCCCTCGATGATGTCGTCGCCCAGCTTCGGCCCCAACTGACGGGAGCGCCGGATTTGGGGATTGTTTTCCTCTCTTCGGCCTTTGCTAGCGAGGCGTCCCGTCTTCTACCCCTATTGCAAGAAAAATTATCTCTGCCGGTGGTGGTCGGCTGTCTGGGCAATGGCTTAATCGGCATGAAAGGCACCGCCAATCAGGAAATTGAACAGGGGCCGGCGCTGAGTTTAACGGTGGCGGTTTTACCGGGGGTTAACTTGAGACCCTTTTGGCTACAGGAGCAGGATCTGCCGGATTTAGACAGTCCGCCCCAGGCCTGGAGCGAAGTGGTGGGGGTCGATCCGCAAGAGAATCCCCACTTTATTCTTTTGGTTGACCCCATGATGGGGGGCGTTAACGATCTGCTGGCGGGCTTGGATTTCGCCTACCCCGGCGCCGTCAAGGTGGGCGGTTTGGCCAGTGGCGGCGACGCCTATCACCTCCCCTTATTTTTCTCCTGTCCGGGGCAAGGGAATCGACCCAATCGGGGTCAAGGCGTCGCCGGTTTGGCCCTCAGCGGAGCCATCGCTTTGGAGAGCATTGTGGCCCAGGGCTGTCGTCCCATCGGTCGCCCCTTCCGGGTGACGGAGGGAGAGCGCAATATTATTCTCGAAATTGAAGCGCCGCACCCCGTTACCGAAGATCTAGTGACCAGCCCGCCCCTGGTCTCCCTGCGGGAATTGGTGCAAACCCTGAGTGAAAAAGACCGGGAGTTGGCCCAAAACGCCCTCTTTGTGGGGGTGGCCATGGACGAATTTAAACGGGCGCTCCAACCGGGGGATTTTTTAATCCGCAATCTGTTAGGCGTCGATCCCCGTCAAGGCGCTCTAGCCATCGGCGACCGGGTGCGGGTAGGCCAGCGCCTCCAGTTCCATCTCCGGGACGGGCGGACGTCGGCGGAGGATTTGCAATACTTACTAGAGCAGTACACGCAAAAGCCGCCTAGTCCGGGGGAAATTAAAGGCGCTTTAATGTTCCCTTGCCTCGGTCGGGGTAGTAGTCTTTACCAGCAGGCAAATTTTGACTCCAATCTCTTCCGGCGCTATTTCCCGCAAACGCCCCTGGGCGGATTTTTTTGTAACGGAGAAATTGGCCCCGTGGGCAGGCAAACTTTTCTCCATGGCTATACGTCTGTGTTTGGGTTAATTAAGGCGCTCCCCCTTGGCGAGGATCACAATGCTCCATAATCTTCTGAAGGATTCACCTCCTTGGTTAAAATTTCTGGTTGTTTTTCCCCTGCTGTTTCTCAACGGCGCTTTGCTCTTTTTACTCATGGGCTGGATCAAGCCCCTCGTCAATTATTTGGTTATCGCCACCCTCGTCGCTTTCTTACTAGAGTTGACGGTTAAAACTCTAGAAAGCAAAGGCGTTTCTAAGCAATTTGTCATTGGCATTGTGGCCAGTGTGGGACTCATTTTAATTTTATTTACGGGGTTAACCCTATTGCCCCTGATGGTGAGCCAACTGGGAACCCTGGTGACGGAACTGCCGGAATGGTTAAAATCCTCCCGGACGAGTTTAGAAAGTTTTAGCCAATCCCCCTTGGCGCTACGCTTAGAGGCGGCGGGGATCAATCCCGAAGAGTTAGTGAATAAGTTGGTTGAAGCGGCCAACAGCTCCCTCGATTTGGTCGGTGCTAATTTATTAGGACTACTGAAGGGCACCCTGAACGGCGTTTTAAACACCTTTATTATTACCATTTTGACCATTTTCTTGCTAATAGGCGGAGACCAGTTCTGGCGGGGAATTTTTAGCTGGTTTCCCCGACCCTGGAATCAAAAAATTCCCAACTATGCGACCCAAATTTTTAAGGATTTCTTTATTAGTCGGTTAATTCTGGCTGCTATTTCCAGCGTCGCCCGCTTAATTGTCTTTCTACTTTTGGGAATTCCCTACGGGGTTCTCTTCGCGTTCGGTATTGGCATCGCCAGTTTAGTGCCCTTTGCCGCTGGCATTATCACCCTGGCCACCACCCTGGCGCTCTGCTTGAAAAGCGTTAAGCTCGGCGTTTGGTTTTTTCTCAGCGCCACCATTATCGACCAGGTGGTGGATAGCGGTCTGGGGCCGAAGTTAATGTCCGATAAAATTGGCCTCAACCCCATTTGGATTATTATCTCCATCTTTGTCGGCGCCGAATTGGCGGGTATTTTAGGTGTGATTTTGGCGGTGCCGGTGGCCAGTTTGCTGAAGCGGATCGCCGATGATATTCGCCATTCCCCTAGGGAAAAAGCCCTACCCGTAGAATCGACTGGTTCCCTATGAGCTATTTAGGGATTGATTTCGGCACCTCCGGCGCTCGGGCGATTTTGATCGACCCGGAGGGCGACGTTCTCTGGGAACAGTCCCGACCTTTTCCGCCTTCAGCTCCGCAAGATTGGCCCCAGATGTGGCGGGAAACCCTGTTTACCCTTTTAACCGCTCTGCCCGAAACCCTTAAACCGGGAGTCAAAAAAATTTGTCTGAACGGCACCTCCGCCACCGTCTTACTGGCCGACGCTCAGGGAGAGTTACTGACGGAGCCACTGTTATACAACGACGGTCGGGGGCGGAGCGTTTTGCCGCAAGTAGCTACCCTAGCGCCGGCGGGGCATCTGGTTCACAGCACCGCCTCTAGTCTGGCTAAACTACTCTGGTGGTCGGAGCAAAGTTATTTCCCCAAAGCTCAGTATTTTTTCCACCAGGCGGATTGGTTAGGATTTCTGCTCCACGGACAACCGGGGATCAGCGATTACCACAACGTCCTTAAGTTGGGTTACGACGTTGTTAATCTGCGTTATCCCCTTTGGTTAGAGGAGTCTTTTTTACAGCCCCTCCTGCCGGAGGTATTAACGCCCGGCGCCGTTATCGGCCCGCTAAAACCAGATTTAGCTCGAACCTTGGGACTCTCCCCCGCTTGCCTAATCGGCGCCGGCACCACCGATAGTATCGCCGCCTTTTTAGCCAGCGGGGCTCAGAAACCGGGGGAGGCCGTCACCTCCTTGGGATCGACCCTGGCGCTGAAGCTCTTAAGCCAGCGTCCAGTGGAAGACTTAGCTAGCGGGGTTTACAGTCATCGCTTAGGCAACCTCTGGTTAGCGGGGGGGGCATCTAACTGTGGCGGCGCCGTTCTGCGGCAATTTTTTAGCGACGAGCAGTTAAGGGAACTCAGCGCCGACATTGATCCAACTCGCCCCTGTCCCTATGATTACTATCCCCTGCCCCAAACCGGAGAGCGGTTTCCCGTCAATGATCCCCAGAAAACGCCGCAGTTGACGCCCCGACCGGAGACCCCCGTCGATTTTCTTTGGGGTCTGTTGGTCGGTCTCAGTCGCGTTGAAGCCCGGGGTTATCAAAAATTACAATCCCTCGGAGCTTCTCCCCTAATTCGGGTCTACAGCGCCGGGGGCGGCGCCCAAAATTCGGTCTGGCGGCGGTTACGGGAGCAAACTCTGGGGGTTCCGGTTTTGCTTTCTTCCCAAACTCAAGGAGCCTACGGCTCGGCGCTCTTGGCGCGGTCAGGAGAGGTGGCAATCCTGCGTCAACTCTCTCTTGGTTAAAAACGGCGGATTTTACCCCAAAGATAACGTTACAAGGGATACATTTCTAGTCATAGTTATCAGGTCAAGCCATGATAGACTTTCTGGGGATTGAATATATCAAATTAACTTCCCGGAAGTCATGATGAGGCCCTGTCCATGTTTAGCAAAATCTTAGTCGCCCTCGATCTGTCGGCGGAGGCTCAACGAGTCTTTGAGAAGGGCCTCTCCCTGGCGCAACACTATCAAAGCGCACTCTCTCTGCTCCATGTCTTGTCCGCGGAGGAGGATTCCAGTCCGATGCCCATCCCCTTAGATTTGGGGGAACTCTATCCGGCGACGGGCAATGAACTGACCATGGAACTTTGGCAGGAGCAATGGCAAAATTTTGAACAGCAGGGTCTAGAGCTTCTACGAAGTCGGGTTGAACAGGCGACCGAGGCGGGGGTGGCCGCAGACTTCCAACAAATTTTAGGCAGTCCGGGCAAAACCATCTGCGAGCAAGCCAAAAGCTTCGGCTCCGACTTGATTGTGGTGGGTCATCGGGGGCGTTGGGGCTTAAGCGAAATCCTGCTGGGGAGCGTTAGCAACTATGTTTTTCACCACTCCCCCTGTTGCGTTCTAGTGGTGCCCACGCCAGATTCCTAATCGACTGTCGACTCGGTCAGGAGCGCCAGCGCCAGCAGATTCGCTAAATCTTGACAACGACCTTGCCGGCTTCCCTCCCAAGCTTGGGCGTCTCGACGGTGTAGATTCAGCACCCCTAGACGCCGGGAGCGGGCCGTCAGGGGAATCGCCCAAATCGTTGGCTTCGGGGCCACTGCGGGATTGGCCTCTGAAATCTCCAACCTTAAACCCCCTTCAGCGTCGTAGAGTTCTAAACGGTCGGCGCCCAGCGCCGCCAAACATTCCCGCAAAATCGGCGCTAACTCGGGGGTAATCTCAGGGGTTTGGGCCAGCGCCGCCAAGAGAGAACTGAGCAACGACTCCCAGTCGGACTGCAGGTTAGGGGTGCCCCTCTGAAAACAGTGGGAGGCGGCCAAGAGATGACGCACTCGTTGTTTCAGCACCGCCCAATGAATCGGTTTGGTAATATAGTCCGTCGCACCGCAGGCAAAGGCCTGCTCGATGGAGTCCCGGTCGTCCAAAAAGGTGATCATCAAAATCGGCAAAGGGGAGTCGCCCGCCAGCGTCTTGAGGTTTTGGCAGGCTTCAAACCCGTCCATTTCCGGCATCATGGCGTCCAGTAAGACCAAATCGGGCTGAAGACGTTGGTATTTCGCTAGACAATCCCGACCGTTGACGGCTTCTTCAATCTGGTAACCATCCCCCCGGAGCGCCAAAACCAGCAGGGAACGCAAGGCGTTGTCGTCATCGACGACGAGAATCAGGGGCGAGCGCCCCGGGGAAAGTGTGGGTTTGGTCATGGCCGGCGCCCCTCTCCTAGGGCGTGTCATCACTTATGAACCTGAGTTCGATGGAAAAAATAAGGGCTGAACTCTAAACTGGAAGAACGTTTCGGAGTATCAGCCATGGATATAAACAATCGTCTCGATATTACCTCAGTCTTCTGTGATGTGGATGACTTCTGTCCAACCTTTGAGTG
>JBKCES010000154.1:0-4015 GCA_046304295.1 Cyanobacteriota bacterium
GCCCAATATGGGCGGCATGTTCGGCGCTCCCCCTCCTCGCCCGGGTTTTCGGGGTTATGGCGGCGCGCCCAAGGGCAAAAAACCGAAGAAAAAAAAGAAAGGTTTCGGAGCATTGTAATCAGGATATTCAATGAGGAACGAACTTTGAAAATCCAGTTAAACTAGGAATCTGTTCTCGCTTTCACTGCTCCGCCATGACCCTCCGACTGCCCCAGGATTTTCAGGACCGCTTTGACGTCATTGTCGTCGGCGCCGGCCACGCCGGTTGCGAAGCGGCGCTGGCCGCGGCCCGGCTGGGAGCCCGGACGCTGATGCTGACTTTAAATCTGGATAAAATCGCCTGGCAACCCTGTAATCCCGCCGTGGGAGGCCCCGCTAAATCCCAGTTAACCCATGAGGTCGATGCGTTGGGGGGAGAAATCGGCAAAATGGCCGATAGAACCTATTTACAGAAAAGGGTTTTAAATCTGTCCCGAGGCCCGGCGGTCTGGGCGTTGCGGGCCCAAACCGATAAGCGGGAATACGCCGCCGTGATGAAGGGGATTGTGGAAAATCAGCCCAACCTCTCGGTGCGGGAAGGGATGGTGACAGATTTAATCCTGGGGGATAACGACGAGGTTGTGGGCGTCCAGACCTATTTCGGCTCCTGTTTCAGCGCCGGCGCCGTCGTTTTGACCACAGGCACTTTTTTAGGAGGGAAAATTTGGATTGGGGGCAAATCCATGGACGCCGGGCGGGCCGGGGAGTTCGCGGCGCTGGGCTTAACGGAAACCCTCTCGGATTTGGGCTTTGAAACCGGGCGGCTGAAAACGGGAACCCCCGCTCGGGTGGATCGGCGCTCGGTGGACTATAGCCGTCTGGAACCCCAACCCCCCGATGCAGAGGTGCGTTGGTTTAGCTTTGACCCGGAGGTGTGGCAGGAACGGGAGCAAATGAATTGTTACCTCACCCGCACCACCGCTAAAACCCACCAAATTATCCGGGAAAATCTCCATCTTTCCCCCATTTACGGCGGGTTTATTGACTCCAAAGGGCCCCGCTACTGTCCCTCCATTGAAGATAAAATTGTTCGCTTCGCCGATAAAGAAAGCCACCAAATTTTTATTGAGCCGGAGGGGCGCAATATTCCCGAACTCTATATCCAGGGCTTTTCCACCGGACTACCGGAAAACGTTCAACTTGCTATGCTCCAGAGTTTGCCGGGGTTAGAGCGTTGCGTCATGCTCCGGGCCGCCTACGCCGTGGAATACGACTACCTCCCCGCCACCCAGTGTTATCCCAGTCTGATGACCAAGAAAATTGCCGGGCTGTTTTGCGCAGGACAAATCAATGGCACCACCGGCTACGAGGAAGCCGCCGCCCAGGGCATCGTTGCCGGGATCAACAGCGCCCGCTATTGTCAGGGGCTAGATTTGAAGATCCTCCCTCGGGAAGAAAGCTATATCGGCGCCCTGTTGGACGATCTGTGTACTAAAGACCTACGGGAACCCTACCGGATGCTCACCAGCCGTTCCGAGTATCGTCTGATCCTCCGCTCCGACAACGCCGACCAGCGCCTGATGCCCCTGGGGCGAGAAATTGGCCTGATCGACAACCGGCGCTGGGGTCTTTTTACCGAGAAACAAGCCCAGATCCGGGCCGAGCAGGAGCGCCTTTGTAGCGTTCGACTCAAGGAGCAAGACCCTGTCGCCCAGACCATTGCGGCCCAGACCGGCCAGGCCATCAAAGGCTCTATTCTGTTGGCGGATCTTCTGCGACGCCCCGGTTTCCGCTATTCCGATTTAGAAGCCCTGGGTCTCGGCAATCCTGAATTGAACGCCATTGAACAAGAAGGGGTCGAAATCGAGATTAAATATTCCGGCTACATCCGGCGCCAGCAAAAGCAAATTGAGCAGGTCAGCCGCCAAAGCCAGCGCCCCCTGCCTCAGGGTTTAGATTACCTGACTATTGAGACCTTATCCATGGAAGCTCGGGAAAAGTTGAACCAAATTAAACCCCTGACCATCGGTCAAGCCGCCCGCATCGGCGGCGTTAATCCGGCGGATATTAACGCCCTTCTGGTCTATTTAGAGTTGTCGAAGGCTCAAAAAAACCGGCGCTGAACCTTGTCTTAAATTTCTACGTTTGCTGAGGAATGATTACGGGGTATCGTCTATTTTTTTGAAAAGCCAAGCAGTTAAGGAAACTACTAAACTGGCGCTGAAGGAAATAATGGCGACAACGGCGTCACGAGAAAGATGTTGAGAAAGCCAACTGCCTTGGATTTGGGAAATTGGTAATTTTTCATTGAGACCGGCTTGAATTTGTGTCGTTTTACCTGAGATCGTGACGTTTAAGCCCTGGGCTGGATCAGCTAATTTGAGGTTATTACCAGAGGTTTTGAGTTCCAGTTTGCGATCGGGGTCAGGTCGTACAATTTGGATACGGCTTAGGGTTTGAATCCCTGGAGGATGAATGGTTAAAAATTGATTTTCTTCAAGTTTGAGGTCTTGATTGGAAATCCGAATATCGCCAGAAAGAATTGTAGAATCTTTAATTTGATCATTGACATCATTGCCTGACTGAATCAGTTGTTCAAATTTGACTTCTCCGACATTAATATTACCCCAAAAAATATTAGCCTGTTCTTGACTGGGCAAGGTTAGATTCACTTGCGTTTTAAAATTAGGAGTCAATTCAAATTGAGTAGTTTCTAGGGTAAATTCTACGGGAATTTCAGGACTTTTGAGTTTAACATTTTTGAGTTGATATAGCATTTACGAGTGAGTCATGGACAAAGTCCCTGCTAGTCCTTTACCAGTCTCGGTTTTGGAGTAGGTGGCATTTACGTCTCGTTTGAAAATGCTATAGCCAGAAAGACTAACTTGAATAGAACTGGCGTCAATGAGAAAGCGAGGTGGCTGGGCGGGATTGGCAGGGATGAGATTAAATTTTAAAATTCCAGTGAAGGGGGCATATTGCAAGTTAGTAATACGGTCTTTTTCCTGTAGGCGAATTTCTTGGAGAGTAAGACTATTTTGGGGAGTAACGGTTATCTGGCTCTCGTCCTGGGTTAATTCAATTTGGAGGTCTTGAATTTGATTGAGTTCGGGATGGATGGAGTTGGTAATGGTGCCTGAGAGGGTTAGGGTTTGTTTGCCTGCTAAACTGATTTCCTGAATTTGTCGCACATTTTTAAGCAATAGTTGATTATCGTTTTGATTCGTGAAACTGAAGCTACGAACTAATAAATTGCCTTCAAAGGGTTGGCTAACGGGCAGAATTGCGCCGAAAATAAGAGCGACGACGAGGGCGAAAGTGAGCACTAAAACAACGGCAAATTCTCGATCTTGCCGAATGCGTTGCTGAATTAGGCTGAAAAAAGGGTTGATCAGTCGAACAATAGGTTTAAGCAAATAGTTCCAAATCGTCTTGCCAATTTGGAGGGGAAGTTGAGCGAGTCTGCGCCATTTTACTTTAACCATTGGGGATCATGGGCAAAGGTAATGTTAATGTTGGCGAGTTCGGGTGGCGCGTCATCCTGTTCTAGTTGAGCTTCAATTTTCAGTTGATAGAGTCCCTGGGGGGCGGGTTTACCTTGGGTTGTTTTGCCGTTCCAACTAAAGAAAATTTCCCCTTTGGGTTGCCAGTTTTTACGGCTTGTACTGTAAATAATTTGATTATTTTGTACGATTTTAAGGTGAGTGATTTTGGCGCGTCGATCACTATTTAAGATAATGTCATATTGTCCTGCGGTGGGGCTGAGTAGGACGGGTAAATAAACCAGTTTTCCTTCTTTAATAGAGGCGGTGGCGCGGAGACTGTCTGGTTGAATTTGGGCATTTTTAACAACGCTATTATCCCATTGAAATTGATAGCGAGAGCCTTGTTTGCGCAGGGTAAGCGCAAGAAAAAGAAGCTGATAATATGCTATAGCGGTATTTAGGCGTGTGAGAACACTGAAAACCTTACTGAGTAAGAGTTTTAGCCATCTTATTTGTCCCTCACTAGCGCAGACATCGCTATAGAGAATCAC
>JBKCES010000155.1:0-2831 GCA_046304295.1 Cyanobacteriota bacterium
TATTTAACCTCCTCCCAACAGTCGGCCCATTTCTTGCGCCAGGTAAAGGGGCGCCGGCAAACGGGGCAAATCTTTTCGGGGAGATGGGATTTATGAAAACGGGAGGCGCCCATGGCGATAACTGTAAATCCGAACTGTCGAGTCAACCAAAAATCAATCCTTAAGGCTTAATCATAGGATTTGTCTTGACAAAAATCCGGCCCCCTATGGTAAGCTGAAGGGACTTGAGAGAACCCTTCCAGAAGAGCTTATTTACCCGATGCCCCTTGGTCAGACCTGAAAAATACCCAAAAAACGCAACAGATGACTGCCCGCTTCCCTCGAAGGTAACCGACCAGAGGGCTTAAGCGCCAAAGTTTCCGATAACTGAATAGCCTAGTTGATTCGAGTTGGGAAAGCGCCGCTTTATCCTAAATCTTCGGCAACTCGAACCGGATCTAAAGTCTTCTTGAATTGAGCGCTCAATTCAGATTTTTTCCCACGCCTACTTTTATTTTTCCTAGGAGGAAAATGCCTAAACCTAACCCAACCCAAGCCCAACCGACTCTTAAAATTATTCCCCTCGGCGGACTCCACGAAATCGGCAAAAATACCTGCGTCTTTGAATACGACGACGAAATTATCTTATTGGATGCTGGCATCGCTTTCCCCACCGACGAAATGCACGGAGTCAATGTCGTTTTACCCGACATGACCTACCTACGGGAGAATCGCCACAAGATCAAGGGCATGATCGTCACCCACGGCCACGAAGACCACATCGGCGGCATCGCCTACCATCTCAAGCAGATTGACCTGCCCATTATCTACGGCCCCCGTCTGGCCATGGCGCTCCTGCGGGACAAACTGGAAGAGGCGGGACAACTGGAGCACACCAATCTGAAAACCGTCCTGCCCCGGGAACTGGTTCGTTTAGGGAAATCCTTTGTGGTGGAGTTTATTCGCAACACCCACTCCATCGCCGATAGTTTTTGCGTCGCCATTCATACCCCCATCGGCGTGGTGTTCCATACGGGGGACTTCAAAATTGACCATACCCCCATCGACGGGGAATATTTCGACCTGACGAAGGTGGCGGAATATGGAGATAAAGGTGTTCTCTGTCTCCTCAGCGACTCCACCAACGCCGAAGTGCCGGGGGTGACGCCCTCGGAGCGTTCCGTGATTCCTAATCTGGACCGGGCCTTCGCTCAGGCTCAGGGGCGTCTGATGGTAACCACCTTCGCCTCCTCTGTCCATCGGGTCAATATTATTCTGGGGCTGGCGCTGAAACACCGCCGTAAGGTGGCCGTGGTGGGGCGCTCGATGCTGAACGTCATCGCCCACGCCCGCAAGTTGGGCTACATTAAATGCCCCGACGACCTCTTTGTGCCCCTCAAGGCCGCCCGTAGCCTGCCGGATCAGCAGGTTGTCATCTTGACCACCGGCTCCCAGGGCGAACCCCTGGCGGCTATGACACGTATTTCCAAAGGCGAACACCCCCAAATTCAGGTGCGCAAAGGAGACACGGTGATCTTCTCCGCCAACCCCATTCCCGGCAACACCATCGCAGTGGTCAACACCATTGACCGTTTGATGATGCAGGGCGCCGAGGTGGTCTACGGCAAAGACAAGGGCATCCACGTCTCTGGGCACGCTTCCCAGGAAGAGCACAAGATGATGCTGGCGCTGACCAAACCCAAATTCTTTGTGCCCGTCCACGGGGAACACCGGATGTTGGTCAAACACGCCCAGATGGCCCAAGCTATGGGTATTCCCGCCGAAAATATGGTGATTGTGGATAACGGCGACATTATCGAACTGGCCGCCGATAATATTCAAGTGACGGGCAAAGCGCCGTCGGGGATTGAATTAGTCGATCAAGCAGGCATTGTCCACGAGCACATTCTCCAGGAGCGCCGACAATTGGCGGAAGACGGCGTAGTAACGGTGGCGCTGGCGCTGAGTTCTAACGGCAAACTCTTGGCCCAACCCCAGGTACACCTGCGGGGCGTGGTGATGACGGTGGAGCGGGCACTCTTCCAGCAGTTAATCATCCGCACTTTAGAACGTTTTCTGGCGGAGCGCTGGGGCGAGTTCGTCGAGAGCAACGGCAAAACCGAAGTCCGTTGGACCGGTGTCCAACGGGAAATCGAAGGCATTCTCCAGCGCCTGGTGAAACGGGAACTGCAAAGTAGTCCTTTGGTCGTTCTACTCCTGCAAGGGGAGGGCAATATTAACATCGCTGAGTCCAAAACCCTAGTAACCGCAGGTAAACCCAAGGTTCAAGTCCAAACGCCGACTCCCGCCGTGACGGAACCGCCGGCGCCGCGACCGGCCGAAGCGCAACACACGGAACTGCGGAGCACGAAAACCTATCGTCGTAAGCGCTCCACCGCGGGGGTCTCTTAAAGGATTAAGACCCGTTTTATCCCCCTTAGCCCCTCTTTTTAAGGCTACGGTGTACACAGATCTCGGTTAAAGACTCAGTTTTGGGCTTTATCCCCCTACACTTCGGCGTTGCTCAGTGGGACAATTCTCCTTTGTACGGCGTTGCACTGAGCCTGCCTGCGCTGAGCTTGTCGAACCCGTCGAAGTAGGGGCTAGAGGGGATTCTGATATCGAGAGTTTAGGCGGGCGGCCTCCACTTTTCGCATTAATTCTTTTCTTTATTTTTTCTTGTTCTGCTTGCTTTTATTTTTCATATCTCTCTACTTGGACTACTCAATTTTAAACTGCTCATAACTTACTCCAATTAAGGATTATCCCCCGAACTCCCCTGAGAAAGGGAGGCGCTAGCCGGCGCCTGTTCATGATTTACTTAAGCCTGCTATACGACATGACGGGTTCGC
>JBKCES010000156.1:0-3075 GCA_046304295.1 Cyanobacteriota bacterium
TCGGTCTAACCCTGAAAAAGCTGGGCTATTCCTACAACGACCCCCACCCCCAAAGTCATCCCGAGCTAGAACCCGCCCTGGCGGCGCTTCAGCGACAGGTTAAGTTTTACAGCAATCGCCATAGTCTCCAAAGTTTGTTGAACGGGGATGTTTGGTTGGCGGTGGGCTGGTCTAACGAGGTCTTGCCGTTGTTGAAAACCCGCCCCGAACTGGCCGCGGTGACGCCCCGCTCCGGCGCTTCTCTCTGGGCCGATCTCTGGGTCGCGCCGAAGGGAGAGTCCTTAACCGCATTTTTGCCCTGGATCGAAGCCTGTTGGCGACCGGAAAGCGTCAGTCAAATCAGCCTGCTGGCCCAGGGCGGCGCTCCGGGGTTGGAGTCTCTGCCCCCGGCGGAAATTTTGCCGGCAGTGCGGGACAATCCTTTGATTTACCTACCCCCAGAACTCTGGCAAAAGTGCGAGTTTCTCCAGCCCCTACCTGCGGATAGTCTCCAGGCTTATCAGGCGCTGTGGCAAAAAATGCGGGCATCAGCGCCGGTTTAAGTTAGGCCGCCGCGAGGTAAAATTCTAAGCGCTCCCCCCTCAGCTCTAAACCGTTTTCCCAATGCCGGATATTGTCGAGATCGCCGCCAGTAACGAAGACTTTTCCACCCTAGTCGCGGCGGTACAAGCCGCCGGCTTAGTAGAGACCCTCAAAAGTCCCGGCCCCTTTACGGTTTTCGCCCCCGCCAACGGCGCTTTTGCTAAATTGCCAGCGGGCACCATTACCACCCTATTGCAAAATATTCCCCAACTGACTCGCATTCTGACCTATCACGTCGTCGCCGGTAAATTCACCCAGGCGGATCTGCGTGAGCGCGGCGCCGTGACTTCATTGGAAGGTTCTCCCATTCCCCTCGATTTTACTGAGGGTTTTGAAGTCAAAAATGCTACGGTTGTAGCCGCCGATATTGAAGCTGACAACGGCGTGATCCATGTCATCGATACGGTGATTTTGATGGGTTAGAGGATCTGATATCCCCTAGACCCCCTTACCAACCTCTTCCGCGCCTTGAGCGTAGTCGAAGGGCAGTCTTCGATCCATATCTCACCCAAGAGAATACCGCCATAACCAAAATTGCGATGAGTCAATCGGTAGAATCAGAAACCTACAGCGCCGTCGCCCAAGAGTTTGCCGGCACCGCCAAGATTAAGGAAATTCGGCGCTTGGGTTCGGGCAACATTAACGACACTTTTTTGGTGGAAATCGAAGGGAGGCCAAGCCATTTTGTTCTCCAAAAAATTAACACTCAGGTGTTCCTCGATCCTCAGGGAATGATGGACAATATCCTCCAAATCAGCGACTGGATTAACGCCCAAATTCCGCAGTTAAACTATTTCTGGGAAACCCCCACTGTTCTTTTAACTCAGGCTCAATCCCCCCTCTGGCGCTCGGAAACCGGCGAGGCTTGGCGGGCGCTCAGTTATTTAGAAAACACAACGGCCTACGATCAACTGACAACGCCCCAACAGGCCCAAGCCGTCGGCGCCGCCCTGGGACGCTTCCACGGGTTGCTCAGCGCCCTTGACCCCCGGCGCTTGACAGATACCCTGCCAGGGTTTCACATTACGCCTCAATATTTAGCCCAGTATTTACAAGTTCTAGCCGAAAATCCCCCCCTAGCGCCGGCAGAAGAAGATAAGATTCGCTGGTGTCAAGCCATGATCGGCGCTCGTCAACAGGACTGTTTTTTACTCGAAGAGGCGAAAGAAAAGGGCGTTTTACCCTTGAGAATTATCCACGGCGACCCCAAAGTGAATAATATTCTCTTTCGAGGAGAGCAAGCCATTGCTTTAATTGATTTAGACACCGTTAAACCGGGCCTGATCCACTACGATCTTGGGGATTGTTTACGCTCCGCCTGTAATCCCCTAGGGGAGGAAACCCAAAACTGGGAGGAAGTCAGCTTTGACTTAGACCTCTGCCAGGGTGTTTTAGAGGGATATTTAGGTCAAGGAAAGGACTTTTTAACGCCCCCAGAATACGACTATCTCTACCCCGCCCTCCGAGTGATAACCCTAGAGTTGGGACTACGCTTTTTTAGCGATTATCTGCGGGGAAACTGTTATTTTAAATGCCACCATCCTGCCCAAAATCTCCATCGAGCCTTAACCCAGTTTCACCTACTCCAGAGTATTGAAACCCAAGCCGGCGCTATTCAAACCTTAATCCGGGAACTCCAGTGACGACCTTTACCCTTCAGCCGTTTAGTTCCTTAGACAATCATCCCTGGCGCCTAGAGGGCCGAGTGGAACGGAACGGCGCTCACTTTTTTCTAGAAACGGCGCTCAGAGGAGATTTAGAGTCTTTAGTGATTCCTACTTTTGCTCCCCAACCCCAGCGCCGGGATAACCTTTGGGAAACCACCTGTTTTGAGTGTTTTCTGGCTCCCCTGGACGGCGCCGAGTATTGGGAATTGAATCTTTCTCCTAGCGGCCATTGGCAGAGCTACCGTTTTGCCGACTACCGGCAGGGGAGAGACCTAGCGTTAGGCTTAGATCCAGTTTTCCAGATCCACCGACAAGCCCGGAGTTTAACCCTGACCTTAACCCTAGACTTGGCGCCGATTATTCCCCGAAACCTACCCCTTACAGTGAATGTGACCGCCGTTTTCGAATCTCAGGAGGGAGTTCTGAGTTATTGGGCGCCGAGTCATCCCCGCTCGGAAGCAGATTTTCATTGTCGAGAGGGGTTTATCCTGCGAGTTTAACGTTAGACTAGAAAGCTTTTGTCTTGTCTATTGGTGGGGATGAGATTAGACGCGGCGATTGCGGTGTTAAACGATTAGCAGGCCTAAATGGGTGGTGAAAGTAATTTAAAGGTCATCTCTTCTAACCTCCCTTAGATAAGCTACCATGTATACACAAATCTCAGAATCCCCTCTAGCCCCCCTAGCCCCCCTTGGAAAGGCTACCGTGTACACACAAGTTGAGCTTAGACTAGGATTGTCCCTTAAAAGTAGCAGTTCTTATGAATAACCCAATCATCATTCACGCTGAAACAATTCAAGGAACCGCTTTTGGTGACCCTCGTTTA
>JBKCES010000157.1:0-13057 GCA_046304295.1 Cyanobacteriota bacterium
GTCGGCGCCGCGACGGAAACGGAAATGAAAGACCGTAAACTGCGCCTCGAAGACGCCATCAACGCCACCAAAGCGGCGGTAGAAGAAGGGATCGTCCCCGGCGGCGGCACCACCCTGGCCCACCTGGCGCCCCAACTGGAAAGCTGGGCCGCTGAAAACCTCAAGGACGAGGAACTCACCGGCGCTCAAATCGTGGCCCGGGCGCTCCCCGCTCCCCTGAAACGGATCGCCGAAAACGCCGGTCAAAACGGCGCTGTCATCGCCGAACGGGTCAAGGAAAAAGACTTCAATATCGGTTTCAACGCCGCCAACAACGAGTTTGTGGATATGATCGCCGCCGGTATTGTCGATCCTGCTAAGGTCACCCGCTCCGCCCTACAAAACGCCGCCTCCATCGCCGGTATGGTCTTGACCACCGAGTGCATCGTGGTGGATAAACCCGAGAAAGAAAAAGCTCCCGCCGGCGCTCCCGGTGGCGGCGACTTCGACTACTAAGGTCGAACCGCTACGCTATTTCTCAGTAACCTTCCGGGGGGCCTTGCCCCCCTTTTTTTGTCTAGTGGGTTAATAGGGTGACGGATGTCTGCTAGAGTCAGGCCAAGCACATCTGAGGGGACTCTGGGATTATGGCCGTCAATCTTGCCAGCGGACAATCTGCCATTACCACCGATCAATATGGCGTAACTCACATTGTCTGGGTCGAAAGTGGTCTGCTTTGGCACAGTACCTATGACCCCAACGCCCAGCAGTGGGTTAACGCCGAGGCGATTACGGTTATTGGCAACGAGAGCGTCGCTAACCTCCGTTTGGTGACTTCTGCGGGGTTGATTAATAACGGCGCCGGCGGAGCGCCGGGCTTGGCGGTGGTCTATCAGCAGGGGACGGGGAATAATAGCGATTTTTTCTACACGGCGGCCCAGTATGGCCCCAACCAAACCCTGCAATGGTTGAATGCGCCGGTGCAACTGACTCAGGATCAAGTGGGAGATTTGAACCCGACCGTGCAGGTTTATCAGCCCACGAATCTGCCTGGAACTTCGCCCTCGGATAACACGGCCTCGGTGGTGGTGGTGGGAGAAAAGGTCAATATTGCCGCTAATCCCAGTTTGAGCAGTCAAGGAACCGGCGCCGTTACCGAGGCCCAGGAAGGCGGCAATCTCTATAACCTGAGTTTTACGGTTAACGCCAACCAATTTACCCCCGCTGATACGGCGCTTCCCCCTGTGCCCGCCAGTTATGTTCCTGAAGATAATCTGGTTCAAAATGGCGTCATTCAAGGTCTGCCCCAGTATGTGGTCACGCCTCCCCCCGGCGCCGAGGCGGGGAGCAACCCCGAATCTCTCGCCTTGGCCACAACCGCCAGTTCCCAGAGCTATAGTAAGGCTAATCACTGGAACACCGCCCTATACTATCGAACTGGCGGCGGCGGCGGTGATGCCGATCTGACTCCCACAGGCTTTATTGACGGCCTGACGGATAGCTTTATGAGTCGCTTCTTTTTGCAGGGACTTATTAAAGGGTCAGGGAATTATAACGATACCAATTTGAGTCTGTTTCTAGCCTCTCGGGGGGTATTTCAGCCTTATGGGGGAACGAGAGAATCTGGTATTGATCGGCTCCAACGCAAAGGAGGACGCAGTTCTCGGGGAGAAAGCGCCGTGGCCCTGCGGGTCTCTCTCTTGGAATCCGTTAATTATCGCTACTCAGCGCCGGGGGCTTTGATCCCCTCCTTTGTCGCCAATACGGTGGGAACGTCCATTGGGGTCACTTTCCCCATCTTTGAGATGGATGGACTGAAAGTTAGTTTTTCCGGCAGTGTCGGGTTCCTGAGTCGATTTTCTGGAGTTCCTAAATCCACTGCGGAGATTGATACACTAGGACCCATTGTCGGTTTGCTAGGGGCGGCGGCGGGAACTGCTCTGATCGGAGCCGAGACCTATGGCTTGTTGGCCTCGCCGCTTTTCTCGACTCAAATCGGACCTGCGCGACAGACTGCTCCCTACATTATTGCCGGACTGACCACGGCGGGGTTAGTCAGTTTTCTAGCTGACGAGGGGTCTTACTCTAACGTTGATACAACTCTCTATTTTCCTAACTTTAATGGATTTTTGTTGGGAGTGGCGGGGGTACGGGGACTTAACCTGAACGCCCAAGCGGGTTTATTTATTACCTTTAGCGATAACTTAGAAACCGGAAATATTGATCTATTTTGGGGACTGCCCATGCGAGTTGGCGTCCAACTGGGGCCGATTAACGTCGGTTTTAGCTACGATCCCCATTGGCAGTGGCCCATCGTACAGGGGAATACGGACAATAGCGCCGAGGCCGCTTTAGCTTTTGCGGAAGCCAGCGCCGACTTAACGGAAGCGGAATTAGGAACCGCCTCCGTGGCAGGCGCTTTGGTTTCAATTGATTTAGGCAACGCCTTAAATACCGGGGCGATCCCGGCGCCGGCAGACTTCGCCGTTACGGAAACCACGCCCCAGGGAACCATCACCTACAGCGTCGTCAGTGTGGCGCTCAATGGCAGTACGGTGCAATTACAACTGGCGCAACCCATCGCCCCTTCTAGCAACACCGTCTACACCAGCCTGGATGATCCGAACCCCACCGTCGCCCCCAACCCGATTCAAGTCACCTATACCGGTTCTACCCTGGAATATAGCGATGGCAGTGTTGTCGAGAACTTCACCGATACGGCGGTTAACAATACGCCCGAAACCCTGACCTATACTTATAATCCCCTCAACGGCAACAGCGCCAACTACGCCAGTTCTACCAGCCTGATCGGCGCCGGGTTATATTTCGGGGACGGGACGAATACGAGTAGTACGAATCAAATTCTGTTGGTCTTTAATCAGGCGATTAATGGCAGTCCCAGCGCCGGGGATTTTACCATCCAAAGCAACGGCGTCGCCTACAGTGTCAGTTCCTTTACTCTTAGCGCCAATACCCTCCTAATGACAACGACGGTGCCGATTCCCCAGGGAAATCCCGTCCTCCTCAACTATACGGGGAATACTTTACAAGGCGCTCAGACTAACGCCCTCCCCCTTCTGCCCTTTAGCAACTACGCCGTTAAAACCTCAGCTAATTTAACGCCCCTAGGGGCTGTTGTCGCCAGTGATAATAGCTTAACGATTGCCCTTAATCAGGAAACAACCTCCACCCCCAGCGCCGGGGATTTCACGGTTCAAAGCAATGGCGTTTCCGTCGGCGTAAGCGGCGCCGTTCTTGAGAACAATATGGTCACCTTGACCACGGAACCAACCCTTTCTACCGCTCAAAGCTATACCGTTGTGGGCACCTTGGGGGCGGAGCAGAGTCTTTCTTTAGTGACGCCCGTCACCACCACCTCCCTCCTCCCCACGGTGGAAGGCATTTTAGGACAGGAAAGTACCCCCTCCCTGGCGCCGACCTCCGAGGGAAATCAACTCTTAGGCAGTTGGATCGCCGACGCTCCGCCCCTGACCCCCATCGCCGGCTTTGTCAATGGCGATCAAATTCTGCTCAATTTCGTTTCGGCGCTGAAAACCGGAGATAGCGCTGATAATTTAACGCCGGGCCAGTTTACAGTGTCCCTCAATGGCGGCCCCGCCTTTAATCCCCAAACGGCGCAGATTGAAAACGGCAATTCAATTTTGTTGCAGTTAGCCAATGAGGTCGGCGCCAGCGATGTCATTCAAGTCGCCTACGCGCCCCTGAGCGAAAATGGCCTCAATAGTTCTAGCAATCCCTACCTCACTGACGCCCAGGGAACCCAGTTGTGGCTACCCAATTTCACCACCTATAACCCCAACCTTCCGGCGACAGATCTAACCCCTCCAGCAGGAACGGCGGTTAATCCCCCCACCGGTATTGTCATTAGCAACGTCACCGGCGCCGATACCAGCGGTCAGTCTCCGACTCTCCTCAGCGCTGTTTCTTTGGTACAGGATAACCAGTTTAATCTCTTGACCCTGACCTTTAACGCCCTTTTAGCGGAGCAAGTCCCAGGGACTGACGAGTTCAGCGTTACCGTCAACGGTCAGGCCTACAGCGTCACCACCGTTGGCGTCTATAACAATACAGTGCAGTTAACGGTTTCCCCCCCCGCCAATCAACCCCTGATGGGCCAAACCACTAGCGTTAGCGTCAGTTACCAAGGAACCACCCTAGCGGCTAATAGCGACTATGGCGGCGGCGCTGTCCAAGCCTTTAGTTCTCCCGTACAAACGGCGCCGCCTTCCCCGACCACAGTGGTTAAATACGCCCTGGGCCCCTCCGGCAACAGCTTTGCCGACACCCCCAGCGCCGTCCCTGGGGTGAGCGGTTTAAATCTCGACGCCGTGGCGGGCCTCGATCCCCAAAGCCAAAATAACGTCATTGTCTGGGTGAACGTAGATAGTAGCCAAATTCCCACCAGTTTAGTCCCCGGACAGTTTTACGACGACAATCAATCCACAATCATCAATGACAGTTTCCAGAGCAGTAGCGTTTACTACGCCCTGGCGGGAGAGGACAACACCTGGACGCTAGCGGCGCCCATCGCCCTCAATCAAACGGGTTCCAACAACCAACTCACCCTGGGACTGGGCCCCAATAATCAACTGATGGCGGCTTGGCTCAATACCCAAGAGAATAACGAGACAACCCTCTATTATGCGCTTCTTAACAATGGGGTTTGGTCGGCGCCGGAGGCAATCCTCTCCGGGGTTGATCCCGATCCCCTAACCAACCTAGTCATTAGTCAGGTGGGAGGCCAACCCGCCATTTTTGCCACCCAAACTGTCCCCGCCTCCTACAGCGAACTGACGGGGGAAGAGAATCCCCTCGTTTTCTTTGCCCTAGACGAACCCAGCGGCAGTACAACAGCCACCAACACTGGCATTTTGGGTTCGCCAGTCCAGGGTCTCTACAGCGACGGCGTCAGTCTTGGCCAGACCGGCGCCCTCTGGAATCCTGAAACTGAAACCGGCGACCCGAACCCTGCGGCGCTGTTTGCTAACGGCGCTGGTTTAACCCTGGCTAATTCCCTAGACGTGACGGTGCAATCCTTTAGTCTCGATTTCTGGTTTAAGGTCGAGGATTTGAGCCAGGGAGCCTTAAATTTAGTCAGTTTAAATGATTTATTTAACCTCGGGTTGGATAGTTCTGGAACCTTAGAGCTAGAGATTTTAGACACCGCTAATCCCCTGACTTTAACCGCCGACGCGCCGACCCCGGTTAATCAATGGAACTACGTCGCCCTCACCTACGCGGCCCAAAATGATACGGTTACTTTGTATTTAAACGGCGCTCCCGTCGCCGCCCAGGGGAATTTAACCCTGGGTAATCCGGGCAGTACGACCCTAACGCTCGCGGGAACGGCGGGAACGTCCGTCTATTTGGATGAAGTGGGCCTTTACGATTCGGCGCTGAGCTACTCGGCGCTCCCCACCAGCCTCAACGATGTGGATTTAGCCACCGTTACCGCCGCCGAACTCCAGCAAATTATGTTTGGACAGGGGAGTAATGACATTGGTGAAAAATACGCCGCTCAGTACAATCCCCCCGTGCCATCGGGGCCGGATACCCAGTCTGTCGTCTGGACTGGGAGCGCCTGGAGCGGTCAACCCCAGAGCGTCGATCCCTTCGTTGCGCCAGTGCCCACGGTTTTGAGCGACGCCAATAATCCCGTCTGGGACGTGGTTTCCGCCGCGGTTAGTACTGCTTCCGGCGCCGTCTTTCCCAATGGTTTACCAGATCAACAGTTTACAATTACGTTAACTAATTACCAGAATAACCAGATTGTCGGCATTGAAATCAGCGCCGGAGGACAGAACTGGGTCATCGGCAGGAATGGCAACACCCCCTTAAGCGGGAATCAACTGGGCGTTGTCCAGGGAACTCAGCTCCTCAATCCCCTCAATCCCAATCAGGACTCCGCCTTAAATCATTGGGTTTTAGGAACGGAGGAAACCTACTATTTATTTGTCGATAATAACGGCGCCGGGCAAATCAGTAACGCTGAGGTCACGGTTTACTTTGCCGACGGTTCGGTCTCTTTTAACTCCCTCAATTCTACCGATTCGACCGCGCCCGGCGCGACCCCGACCAATACCGAGCCGACTAACATTAATCCCAGCCAGGTTCTGGGGATTGCCACGGTTACGGAGATTAATGACGCCTCCCTCGCCACCATTGATTCCGGTTTTGTGATTAATACCAATAATCCGAATATTGGTTACGGTATCACCAGCGGCTCTTTTACTCAAAACACGATTTCCCTGGGTAATGGTCAAACGGCGCCGCAAACGGATGTGGTCATCCTCAGTCGGGGTTATACCGACGGGACGGGGGCTGTGGTTAATGCCACGGCTCAAATTCTCTTTGGCAATGGAACCGTTATGCAAGGCTCCGGCGTTAATCCCCTCACGGCGACGGATCTGTCCGGCAACCCTGGCGGGGTTTTAATCACCGGACTCACCGATGGCGGCGTTGCCAATGGCGATGTGGCCCTGAGCCTAACAACGGGAGATTTGGACGGCGACGGCTACGACGAGTTAATCCTAGGCGACGCCAATAATAATACGGTTTACATTCTCTACGGCAGTTACTTAAACAGTTTAGCCAGCAACGCTCAGGGAACAATCATCGACTTTAGCTCCGGCGCTCCCACAGCCACCCCGGTGGATAGCGCCGGACAATCGACAGGAAATCCGACGGATTTAAGCGCCAGTGACTACGCGCTTCTGACGGCGCCCAGTTCCGCAGGCAATGACAGCGCCTTTGGCTACACCCTAGCGGTGGGCAATTTTGACAGTGGTTCAGGGCTGGATCTGGCCATCGGCGCTCCTAACCAAGCTCCCAACCAAAATTCCGGGCAAGGGGCGGTTTATCTGACTAACTACGGCGCTGGCAGTTTAACCCTTGATAGTGTGGTTCTCACCACCGATGATCCCAGCCAAACCAAAGCGGGTTTTGGCGCCGCCTTAGCGGTGTCCCACTACGGCGGTTCTGGGCAGGCTTCCACCTTTAACGGCACGGAGCAAGATATTTTATTTGTCGGCGCTCCGGGTTATACCGTCACCATTACCAACGCCTGGAATGGCCTAGATGGCTTCTCCAGTAGCGGTCAAAGTATTTACCCCACCACTTCAACTTCCGCCACCGGCGCCGTTTATGGTTTCTTTGTCGGCGATAACGGCTTGGACGAGACGGCGGATCTCCTGCTAGTGGGCCCCAATACGGCTTCTCCGATTACGGGAACGGGCGGTAACGATCTGGTGGGTAGTTCCATGACTCTAGCGGACTACAACGGCGACGGCTCCCAGGATTTGGCGATCTCCGCGCCGGGGGGAAACAATACTAACGGTCAGGTTTATGTTTTGGCGGGGGGAAGTCAGTGGACTAGCAACGCCAACGCTCAATCCCTCGGTGCCGTCAGTAACCTGATCATCAATCAAAGTCTTCCCAACGCCCAGATCGGGGAATTGGTGGTTTCCCCCGGCGATCTGAACCAAGACGGCTATCAAGACTTACTGATCACGGCGCCGCAGTTGGGCAACGCCACCGGACAAAGTTACTTGGTTTTTGGCAGTTCCGCTCCCGGCGCTCCCCTGAGTCTGGAAGGAACGGGGCAAACGGTGGATCTGAGTCCCACGGCCACTGACAATAAAACTAATCTGCTCCTTAACGGCTCTGCGCCCTTTCAACTGACGGGACAGGCGGCGGCCAGCGCCGGTTTGGTCAATGGCAACCCCTCTTTACTCCTCAGCGCTCCCTACGCGAACCAACTCTATACGGTTTATGGCCATCCCTGGTTAGCGGACGATGGCAGTCTCAAGTTGGAGAATCTATCCGGCGATAACGGCTTTGTGATTGACGGCGATCTCTATGCGGTGAGCGTAGCGACCCAGATTTATAACCTTGAGGATCAATCCAGCGCCGCCCCTGCTTTGATCAACAATAACGGCGTTTTCTACCTGGCCTATGTTGAAAACGGAGGCAACCAAATTTATTTCACTGCCAGCGCCGACGCTGGCCAGACTTGGGACAGTCCCCTCCAGCTACCCAGCGGGATGACCGTTGGCCTGCCTAGCAGTAATCAACAGACCTTTAATCCTTTAGCTCTGAGCTTCTACCAAGGCGTTCTCTATCTGGCCTACATTGGCGGCAACAATGAGATTAATATTACCTACAGCGCCGATAATGGTCAGACCTGGAGCGATCAATATACCTTTGGCCAGTACTCCAGTCAGGGCGTTTCTTTAACGGTCTATCAAGACCAACTGATGGTCTTCTTTGTGAGCACAGAGGCGGATAGCGATGTAAGCGGTTCAACGGTTTACGACATTCTCTACGTCTATTCCGACAATCCCCAAGCCAGCGACTCTTGGTCCTCCAAATATACCCTTGCCAACAATGATCCCAATTATCCCAACCAAACCGCCAACAGCGCCATCGGCGTTACTGTCCTAGAAGACACCCTTTATCTGGCCTATCTCGGCAGTGATGGCAGTGGTTATTATGTCGCCTCAACGGGCGGGACAACCTTAAACGACTTAGCCTGGAGCGTGGCGGAAGTGAGCGGCGCGGCCAACGCTTATACCGCCCCTAGTTTGATCAACGACGGACAACAAATTTATTTGTCCTATGGCAGTAGCGATGAGAATGCTATCTACTATCTCGCGTCCGACAATGGCGGGAATTGGTCTTCCCTAGCAGAGGTTCCTGGTCAAAGCTCCGCCTTTGCGCCGGGGGGGGCGACGTTAGCCGGTCGTCTCTATCTAGGCTATACGGGCGGGACAACGGATGTTTACGTCACGGCCCTAGCCGGAACCCAAACCCTCTTCGGCGCCGGTAACGAGGTGGTCATGTTGGGAGATATTAACGGCGATGGTTTTGCCGATCTGGCGGTGGGGGGCGCGGCTAACGGCGCTTTGATTGTCTTTGGGGGTTCCACTCAGGATCTCACCAGTCCCGAGCTAACCCAAACCCTAGTGATTACTGTTTCCGAAGGCGAGGTTAATCTTGCGAGTATTACGGCGGCGGGGGATTTTAACGGCGACGGGTTTCAGGATTTCGGCGTGCTCGACGCTAATCAGAATTTTTATCTGGTTCTGGGTAATGGAAATTTAGCCAGTCTTGGTAGTTTAAGTGTGGATACGTCGCTTCCCTACACGAATCCCATTCAAGGGGAGCTCTCCGTCGGGGATGTCAACGGTGATGGTTATGATGATCTAATTTTGCTCGGAGAGCCAGTCAACAACCTGTTTTTAGGGAATGCCGGGGGTACTTTGGACGCTTACCATACCCTCTCTTACGGTCAGGAACGCTATTTCAGCGTTGGGGATCTCAACAGTGATGGCTACAGTGATTTTGTCCAGACCCAAAGCGCCGCGGAAACCTCTACCAATATCGGCGACGCTGACCCCTCTGCTTTTAATGAACTGGAGATTTTCTGGGGGGGAGCCAACCTGGAGACTCTTGCATCCCAACCCTACCTCACCGTTAATGGCCAACCCTTTAACGGCGCCCTCAACGGTCAGATGGCCGGCGGCAATGGGGATTTTAATGGGGATGGTCAGGCGGACTTCCTGGTCAGCGCCGCTCAACCCGTGGCCCTGATGGTGGTCGAAACCTCTAACAGCGCCATCAGTTATGCCTATTTTGATCCCTTAAGCGTTAATTGGGATTTAGATAGTCAAGTTTTACTCAATTTGCAAACAACAACCCATACCTACAGTTCCTCCGGCGACACGATGGGAGTGGCTAGTTACGAAGGGGATTGGTACTTTGCCCATTCGGAGGACTATATCTTTTGGCTCTCCGGCTCCGCGATTAACCAAGATGGCGAAAACCAATTCGGCTCCGAATATGACTATGGCAAGCCCCAACTGGTGACGGCGGCGGGAAATTTATACATGATTGTGGCGGGTTGGAATTCCAATAATCCCTATATTTCTCAGTACAACAGTGAAACTAACGCTTGGGCGCCGCCCGATCCCAGCACAGAGTACGATTCTCTAACCAACTCTGTTACTAGTACGGATGGAAACGATGTGGTGACGGCGGCGGTGGGCAATCTTATTTATCTTGCCTGGTCCCATGACAGCGATTTGTATTATGGCTACTGGGATACAGAAGCTTTCGCCTTTACCCCCCTGGGTAATCCTAGCCTGAGTAGCCTGGGCGTAAGCGGGGATAATAATCCCCTCTCCATGACCGCCATTAACGGTATTCTCTATCTGGCACTCTACGACAGCGATGGCTATGCCTGGCTAACAACCTACGATACCACTGCGACCAATCCCAGTTGGACTGCCGGCGCCGAAATTCTCTATACCCAAGGCGATACAGCGGTGAAAGCTGAGGAAAATAGCGTCACCCTGTTGGGGATTAACGGTCAGCTTTATGTCAGTTGGTACGACACGGCCCAGATCACGCCCCAGTCCCAGACGGACGATACCCAATACGTCTTTTTGACTACGACGACGAATCCCACCAGCGCCAATCCCACCTGGTCTAATTCTCTCCTGCTCTACAACACCCAGGCGGGCGCCGGGCTGGATATTACCGGCAACGGCGATTTTCCGGGCTTAACCCCCTTTGTTTGGACGGGGATGACAGCGGTTTTGACTAACGCCCAGGGCGGCGCGGATAACCTTGTCACCCTAGAGGGCGCAACCTTGCCCCTCCCTTACAGTACAGAAAATCCCACCCTTTCCAACTATGGCAATTTGGGAGACCAGGTCAGCTTTATTGGCGATATCAATGGCGATGGTTACGATGATGTTCTCGTCAATTCTCCCACCACCGCCCTCTCAAATCAGGGGACTCCAGACGGCGCCGTATTCGTAATCTTCGGCGGCCCCGAGTCTCCCGGCAATGGAACGACTTTTGACCTCCAAAATTTCACCGGCAACACCCAGCAAATCACCCTAGTTTTTTCCTCGAATCTAGAGGGAAATTCCCTCCCTTCCGCCAGTGCGTTTACCGTCGCCAATGAACTGAATACGCTGACAGTTACGGAAGTCACCCTCAGCGCCGACAATCAACTCACTTTGACCCTGGCCAGCGCCGTCAATACCAGCGATTTCTTCTCCGTTAGTTACGGGCCGCCCTCCTCCGGTAACGTTCTCAGTTATGCCAATGGGTCGGCGGTGGGCAGTTTCACCGCTTCTACGGATAGCGCCGTAGCCACGCCGGGGGCGCCCCTGATCACCTTGACCAGTTACCAAGACGACGGTTTTATGATCGCCGGTCTTCCCGCCTCCCAAGCGGGGATTTCCATTAGCGGCGGCGCCGACATTAACGGCGATAGCCTCAGTGATTTCATCATTGGAGCGCCGGGGGACGACGACAATTTAACCTATGCCATCTTTGGAAGCGATTTTAACCAAACCGTGACCCAAACCGGAACCATCGGCGCCGATGTCATGGTGGGCAGTTCCACGGGGGAAAGTTTTCTGGGCAATCAGGGGAACGACCAGATCTACCCTAACGGCGGCTTAGACGTCGTCTATGCCGGCCCCGGCGATGACCTGGTCACCGTTACGGACACTTATTTCCGGCGCCTAGACGGGGGAACTGGGACAGATACCCTTGTTTTTGAAGGCTATAACGGTCAAGCCTGGGATTTAACCGCGCTTTCCCCCGGATTACGGCTCAGGGATTTTGAAGTTTTGGTCACTGAGGGTTACGGAGCGAATCTCCTGACCCTAAACGCAGTCAGTGTGACCCAACTCTCCTCCAATAATACCTTGGTTTTATTTATGGACGGCACCGATACCCTGAACCTCAGTTCCGATTTCAGCTACAGCGGCGCTGTCTATCAATTTCAACAAACCTTTCAGTCCTATCAGTCTTCCACCTCGGCGGCCCGGATTCTCCTCAATCCCTCCGGCGTGACGGTGACTAACACAGCGCCGAGCGTCAATACTCCCGCACATCTCGTTCCCAGTGGTAATGTCCTTGTCAATGCCTCTACGGAAGCCGGCCCTCCAACCGAGGCGCTAGCGGCGGCGCCGGTGGAAAATCTGAACCTCGCCGGCGCTGCTCCCCAACTGTATATTTCTAACCCCAACGTATCGGAACTGACGGGAACGGCGGAGTTTATCCTGCATCGGACGGGAGATTTAGCCCAATTCCTAGAGGTGACTTATCTCACCCAGGACGGGGACGGCAAAGCGGGAGACCGATATATCCCCACCGCTGGGCGCCTAATCTTTGCTCCCGGAGAAAGCCACAAAACCGTGGCGGTCTCTATTCCCAATAACGGACAGTATGTGGGCGACCGCCAATTCGGGTTACTAGCCACCCTGGGGGAGGAAAGCCTAGACGCCGCTAGTCTTGGCCTGCCTTTGAGTCTGGAGGTCGCTCCCCAAAACGAACAAGTCCGGCGCTGGAACTTTACCCCAGGAAACGGGGGCGAACAGATCCAGTTTGACCTGACCACAACCCAGTCTGACCAAGGCACCGCCAGTTTTGATTTGACTCTGGACTCTTTGGCTTTACCCCTAATTTGGAACCGAACAACACAGGCTTATGAACTACCCTCCTGGGGCGGTTTCAATGGTCTGCAAGGGGTCTGGGATTTAAATGGAGACAGTTTCCCAGATCAATACCACTTGATGTTTCAGGATGGCGGCGCCTTTGATGGCGACGGGGTGATTAATGGATTAGCCCGACTCGACTTAAATTTGTTGTCCCTCCACCCGGTTCTGGTTCCCAGCGCCGGAGGAATTGTTTTGGGCACAGAGGAGAATAACTATATTAGTGCCGCCGGTCAGTCGGGTTACTACCGTCTGGAAGGGTTAGGGGGGGTAGATGTTTTAATTGGCTCTGAGCAACGGGATTTACTTCTGGGCGGCGATGGGAGCGATCAACTTCTTGGGCGGGGCGGAATCGAACAACTCTTTGGGGGAACTGGAGACGACCTCCTGGACGGCGGCGCCGCTTTAGACTTCCTCTACGGCGGCGCCGGGGTGGATACCTTTGTCCTGCGGGCTGGGGACGGCCCCGACCGAGTCATGGACTTTAATCCTCAGGAGGGAGATAGTTTTCTCTTAGCTAACCTGACCTTTGGCGCTTT
>JBKCES010000158.1:0-11304 GCA_046304295.1 Cyanobacteriota bacterium
CTCGCGCCCTGGGTTTATACGCCCCTGATGATGACCGCCCAGGTCTGGGGCTATTGGAGCTATTGGCGGCGCCAGAAGAATTGGTAAGCGCCGATGAAATTTATTGGGATGGATCTGGGCTGGCGCTCCGGGGAAACAGGGCTGTGTTGTCTCTCCCTCCAAGGCGACGGTTTACGGGTGTTGGAACTGACCCGGCGCCAAAGCTTAGAGAATATTTTCACCTGGCTAGACCGCTGGCTTCTCCCCGAAGAAGGCGGACTGGTGGCGGTGGATGCACCCACGGTGATTACCAATCTTACCGGCGCTCGTCCCTGCGACGGCCTGACCCACCGCTATTTCGGGCGCTATCACGCCGGTTGTTACCCGGCCAATTTAGGACGCCCCTTTGCGGAGCGGACGGTGACGGTGGGGCGAGAGTTGGAAGGGAGGGGATTTATTCACGCCCCGGAGATTATTCCCCAAAAAATTGGGCGCTATCAGATCGAAGTCTTTCCCCATCCCGCCATGATCCATCTTTTTGGCTTGAGTCAAATTCTGAAGTACAAAAAAGGGAAATTAGGGGAGCGCAAACTGGAATTGGCCCGGCTTCAGGGCTATCTCCTCTCGGTTTTACCCCGGTTAACCCCCGCTTTGGAATTAACAGCAAACGTGACCGACTCTCTCCGGGCGGATTTAGCGCCCCTAAAGAGCAAAGACCTGAAAGCCCTCGAAGACCAGTTGGATAGCCTCGTCTGCGCCTATGTCGGCGCCTATTGGTGGCGCTGGGGAGCGGAAAAAAACTGGGTTTTAGGAGACCGGGCCTCCGGTTACATTATCGTTCCGGCGCCGCTCCCCCCTCAAACACTGGACAATAGCCCTCCGCAGTCACCGCTAGCCCCCCTAGAGGGGAAAGGGTATTCCAACACCGCCCCTGACGGTAGTGGCGACAAAGCTGACAACTATCCAACTCCTCCCGGCGCTCCCGCTGGCGTTGCTTGAGCAGTTCCCGTTGGGAAATCCCCCGCAGAACCAATTCTTCCCCCTGCCAGCGGGCCTCCACCAGTCCGGTGTCGGCGAAGGGTGCCCAGCGGGGATCTTGAGTCATTTCCGCGTCTAGGGTCAGGGACACCCCCTGGCTGAGTTCGTTGACCTCTCCCTCGTAACGCACCGGCAGGGGAACCCTCGGCTGGAGAAAGCGCTCGCCAATGGGTAAGTCCACCCAGGTTTGGGGCTGGGGAGAATGGAGTTGGTAGCGGCTTTGCAGTTCTTCTAAACTGGTTAAATCCTGAATCTCCTGGGGCGCTCCGTGGACAAAAATGATGTGTTGGGGACGGAGATTGTGAATCAGTTGGGTCGTATTGCGCCCGTCGCTATGGTCGTTCAGGGTGTAGGTTTCTAGGTTGACCTGGGGCAAGGGGGGGAGAGCCACCGGCGCGCCTTCCGGCGCTAGCACTGTCCAGCGCCCCGAAAAAGGGTCGCCCTCGGGCCAGAGCGCCGTCCAGTCCTCCGTTAAGACCACCGCCGGCCGTTGGGGGCAAAAGGGAACCTCTTGAACGCGTCCCAGGCGGGGATAGATTTTGTCGTCCCAAAATAAAGGCTGGTGCTGGGCGAAATTTTGGACGTTGGCCGGTAGGGTTTCTAGGAGGTCTAGGTAAAGGTCGCAGTAGTCCGCCAAAGCGCCGCCAGCCCAGAGATCCAGATCCCGGCCGGTGAATTGGTGATGGGAGCGCAGGAGCTTGAGAATTTCCTGACCGGGCCCCAGGGGCGGTAGCGGGAGCAATACCGAACGACCCAATTGGAGCGCCTGATCGATTAACTGGAGAAAATGCTTTTCCTGCTGGCGCCGGTGGGGATAGCGCCGAGCACCGAGACTGCTTTCTAGAATCAAAACATCCGGTCGGAGACCTCGCAGGCGCTCTAAATCAACACCCTCCGCCAGTTGCAGATTCGAGAGACAAAAATCGCCGGTGTAGAGAACGCGGTACGTCCGTTCCGGGAGGCTATAGGTCAAGAGGGTCAGGGCGGCGCCGGGGAGATGGCCCGCGGGCAGGAGTTCGAGGGTTAAATTCTCCGCCAGATTCACCGGGGAGCCCCAAGGGAGGGTCTCAACATTCGGCGCTGGTTGGTCGGGCCAGAGTCGGGGTAAAAGCCGGGCCGTGGCGGCGCTGGCGTAGAGGGGCAAGCGGGGGAAATGACCGCCGAGTTCCGCTAACCCCCGACTGTGGTCGCTGTGGGCATGGCTACAGACCACCCAATCCGCAGGCGGGGCGCCCAAATCGAGTAAAGGCGATAGATCCGCCAAGCCGCAGTCCAACAAAACCCGATAGGGGCCGAGACAAAGGAGGAGACAAACCCCCTCTCGCCCATGACCGACAGCGAAGGGAAAACAGGCCAGGAGGCTCTTCGGTCGAGGCGGCAATACCCTAGCCATGCCCCGTCCCTAGTGGGCCGACCCGTTGCCGTCGTATTTATCCGTGTCGTAGAAGCCGTTCCGGGTGCCAAAGAAAAGCGCCGACACCAGAAAAATACCGGTTAGAACCGCCATGATCAGTTTTACGTCCATAAAGATTTAAAAACCTCGTCTGTTAAAGGAAACCGAACTCAGGGGGCGAATTGACTCGTTTTCTGCGAGAGATTCTAGCACACTCGGTTCGAGCGGCTCCTCCACCTCCCCAGAATGAGGAAACCGCCCGAACATCGTCCAGGCGGAGTGTGGTGTGAGGAGTGAACGGAAACATACGTCTCCGCCCATACCTATTGTAGCGGATCTCCTTATTAATCCCCATTAATCTTCCGTCGTCTTGCCAAAGCGCCCCGGTGGCCTAATCATGGGGAAAAAGCGCCGTCCTGGAGGAGGTTGCCATGATTTTCCCTGTGCTCTGGCAGGACGACCGGGCGCTCTTAATCGACCAGACCCGTCTGCCCGGCGAGTTGATTCAGGTTCCCATTACCGACTATCAGGAGATGGCTCGGGCCATTAAAACCATGATTGTCCGGGGAGCGCCGGCCATTGGGGTGGCCGCGGCCTACGGGATGTACCTCGGCGCTCGCAGTATTGAGACTGAGGAATTGGGGGAGTTTTTAGCCCAGTTGGAATTTATGGCGGAGGAATTGCGCCAGACCCGACCCACGGCGGTGAATTTGTTTTGGGCCATCGACCAGATGTTAAACGCGGCCTACACCCAAGGCGAAAACGTGGCGGAGGTGAAGGAACAAATGTTGGCCCAGGCCCGGGCGATTCAAGCCCAGGATCTGCAAACCTGCCAAGCCATCGGCGAAGCGGGTCTAGCGGCACTGCCGGCTGAACCGGAAAAGTTGCGGCTGTTGACCCACTGTAACGCCGGGGCGCTGGCCACAGCGGGCTATGGCACAGCGCTGGGGGTGGTTCGCTCCGCCTGGGCCGCGGGGCGCCTAGAGCGCCTCTTTGCCGACGAAACCCGGCCCCGGCTCCAGGGCGCCAAGTTAACCACCTGGGAATGCGTTCAGGAAGGGATTCCCGTCACCTTGATTACCGATAGCATGGCGGGTCATTGTTTGCAGAAAGGTTGGATTGACGCCGCGGTGGTGGGCGCCGACCGCATCGCCCGCAACGGGGACGCGGCCAATAAAATCGGCACCTACGGTTTGGCGGCGCTCTGCGCTATGCACAAAATTCCCTTCTATGTGGCGGCGCCCCTCTCGACGGTGGACTTCGAGTTGGCCGACGGCTCCCAAATTCCCATCGAGGAGCGAGACCCCCAGGAAATTTATCAACTGGGGGAGACTCGCCTCTGCCCGGAAGGAGTGGACTTTTATAACCCCGCCTTCGACGTCACCCCGGCGGAGTTGATCACCGCCATCATCACCGAAGCCGGCGCCGTGCCCCCCGGACAGTTAGCCCATCTGAACGCCGTCTAAGCCATGACTGAAGCCATTTCTCTGCTGATGGCCGCCAGCGGCACCGGGGGCCACCTTTTCCCGGCGCTGGCCCTGGCCCAACAACTGCCGGACTACCGGATTTATTGGTTAGGAACGCCGGACCGGTTGGAGCAAAAGCTGGTTCCCAAAGACTATCCCCTCCATACCGTGGCCGTAGGGGGCTTTCAGGGAAAACCGGGTCTGCAAACCCTCAAAACCGCCTGGGGCTTACTCGCGGCTGTTTTTCAGATCCGGCGCTTATTGCGCCAAGAAAAGATTCAAGTCGTTTGCACTACTGGGGGCTATATCGCCGGGCCGACGATTCTGGCGGCCAAAAGTCTCGGCATTCCCGTCGTTTTCCACGAATCCAACTTTATCCCCGGCAAAGTGGCAATTTGGTTCGGACGCTGGTGTTATCGGGTGGCCCTAGGCTTTGCCGACAGCGCCGGTTATTTGCCCGGCGCTCGCACGCAGTGGGTAGGCACGCCGGTGAGGGCGCAATTTTATCAGCCCCAATCGTTAGACCTAGACCTCGATCCTCAGCGTCCCTTAATTGTGGTGGTGGGCGGCTCCCAGGGCGCCCTAGCGGTCAATCAACTGGTGCGCCCCTGCGTGGACGCCTGGGTCAAGGCCGGCGCCGAAATTGTCCACCTTACCGGAACCCAAGATCCCGAGGCGGGCAGTTTCCACCATCCCCATTACCTGTCCCTGCCCTTTTACGACAACATGGCGGGTCTCCTGCAACGGGCCGCCCTCGCCGTCAGTCGGGCCGGCGCTGGCACCTTAACGGAGTTGGCCGTTACCGCCACCCCGGCGCTGTTAATTCCCTATCCCTTTGCGGCGGAAGACCACCAAACCCTCAACGCTCAGATCTTTGTTCAGACCGGGGCGGCGCTAGCGTTTCCCCAGGCGGAGTTAACCCCGGCCCGCTTAGAGCGCCAAGTCTTAGACCTGCTCCAGTCCCCAGGGCGCTTGGAAACCATGGCTCAACAGGCCAAAACTTTAGCGGCGCTGGACAGCGCCGAGCAGTTAGCTCAGATCGCGCGGGAAGCGGTTGGGAAAGAGAGCTAAACCCCATCCAGATTGAACCCTGTCCTTTCAATCCCTAAATTTTAAGTTAGGAGCGGTTGATGGACTCCTGAATTGAGGGGAAGAAAGTTTGATAAATTTTATGAACTTTATGAACCCTAAAAGATATAGTCTTTCCTTCACATCTGCGGCTCTGCTCTATTGCGAGTCTATCGTTGTCGCTGAATTGTATCTTCAGCGCCAAGATTGGCGGGCGGTTCGTCGGGAAGTCATGGAAGCGAATTTGTTACAATCCAGAACCCTAAACACCGCCAAGCGCCTATGTAGCGAGATCTTCTCTAGGTTGAAAACCTGCTCGGACAAAGAATTAAAACTATTGGTCACTAGTTCCCCAGAGGAAAAGCGCCATCTACTCTGGATCGCCCTTTGTCGTCGCTATACTTTCATTGGCGACTTTGCCTTAGAGGTGGTGAGGGAAAAGTTTCTCAATTTAACATCGGCCCTAGACCATGAAGACTTTGACCGATTCTTTAATCAGAAATCAGAATGGCATCAGGAGTTGGAACAAATTCAGCCCTCTACTAAAATAAAACTACGCCAATTTCTTTTTAAAATGCTTCGGGAAGCGGGACTACTGACTGAGAACAATCAAATTCAGCCAGCCTTGTTTAGTCCCGAGTTTTTGGAAGTGATGGCGGATAATCGCTATTGTGATCTGCGCTTTTTTCCTGTTGTGACTGCGCCCTCTTTCGGTTTCCATCATGACGAGAGCTAAATCCCAAGCCCCTATAGTAGAGCGAATTAACTATTTAGAGACGGTCATCTCGTCAAACCGCTTTCTTCAAATGCGGGGAGTGGGCAACGAGTTGCCATTCTTTATCTGTCCCTTCGACCCCACTGAAGCAGTAGCGATGGAGACGGCTCGACGGCAATTGATCCACCGTTTAACCAGTCGAGGGATTGGGGTTCTTGAAATTGATCTCTACTCCCTCGTCATTGAAGTGCTCCAAACGCGGGGAATTTGGGAACGGATACTAGAGGTGGAAACGACGGTGTCCAAGGCGGATTTTAAGGAACTGCTCCAGGGGGTGCTCGACCCGGAGACCCATCTGACCCCGGTTATCGCTGAGCGCATCAGAACAACTCAGTACGATACACTGTTTTTATCGGGCGTGGGGGAGATCTTCCCCTACCTCAGATCCCATAACATTTTAAATAATCTGCACCGTATCGCCCAGGAGCGCCCCCTGGTGATGTTTTTCCCCGGAGACTATACTTCTTCCCCAGAAACTGGCGAGTCATTAGATCTCTTTGGTCGGCTTCGGGACGATAAGTATTATCGGGCTTTTAACATCTACGATTACACCGTCTAGGAATACGCCATGCCACTCCGCTCCCTCTTTGAGAAACCGGTGGATCGTCCCATTAATGGGGTGATCAAAGCCGACGACGACGCGAGCCTCCGCCTGGAGATAGAGGAATACGTGCTCACTAAGGAAGTGGAGAAGCGTTTAGAATCTTTCCTTGGGGCCTATAACGCCTACGAAGGGGCCAACGGGGTTTGGATTTCCGGTTTTTTTGGTTCGGGCAAGTCCCACCTGCTGAAACTATTGGCGGTTTTGCTGGAGAATCGCTCCGTGGCCGGCGAACCGGCGCTGGCGTGGTTTTTACCCAAATGCGGGGAGAACGAGTTTCTGAAGGGAGAACTGAAACGAGCGGCGGCGCTTCCCTCGAAAAGCGTCCTCTTCAACATTGATCAAAAAGCCGACGTCATCAGTAAGACAGAATTTGACGCCCTGCTCTCGGTTTTTGTCAAAGTGTTTAACGAAATGCGGGGCTACTACGGAAAACAGGGCCATATTGCCCGTTTTGAGCGGGATCTTGATAGCCGGAGCCTATACGACCAGTTTAAAACAGAATATCAGGCCATCGCCGGTCAACCTTGGGAGCGGGGACGGGAGCAGGCGCTGTTGGAGTCGAGGAATATTGCTAGGGCCTACGCCGCGGCGACGGACAACCCAGAAGACGTCGCCCAGGGCATTCTTGATAAGTACCGACAGGACTACCGAGTTTCTATTGAGGACTTTGCCGAGGAGGTCAGCGCCTATATTGATCAACAATCGCCCCAATTCCGGTTAAATTTCTTGGTGGACGAAGTGGGGCAGTACATCGCCGGTCATGTCAAACTCATGACGAATCTGCAAACCATTGCGGAAAGTTTGGCGACGAAGTGCCAGGGGCGGGCTTGGATCCTGGTGACCGCTCAGGAAGATATGAACGACGTGATCGGCGAGATGGGGCGCCAGCAAAGCCATGATTTCAGTAAGATCCAAGACCGATTTGCGAATCGGATGAAGCTGACGGGCCAAGATGTGGCGGAGGTGATTCAACGGCGGTTGCTAGCTAAACGAACCGACCAGAAGGGACAACTCTCTGGACTGTACCGGAGCCAAGCCAATAACTTTAGGACTCTCTTGGATTTTGCCGATGGCTCCATTGCCTACCGCAATTTTCAGGATCAAGGGCATTTCATCAACTGTTATCCGTTTATTCCTTATCAGTTCACATTATTTCAATCCGCTATTCAACAGCTTTCGCAACATGACGCCTTTGAGGGCAAGCACAGATCGGTAGGGGAACGCTCTATGCTGGCGGTGTTTCAAACGGTGGCGGTTACCCTTCAAGACCGGGAGGTCGGGCAACTAGCGACTTTTGATCTGATGTTTGAAGGAATTCGCTTCGTAGTGAAATCCAATATTCAAAGCGCCGTTTTGATGTCGGAAAAACAATTAGAAAACGCCTTAGCGGTCAAACTCCTGAAGGCGCTCTTTTTAGTGAAGTATGTTAAAGAATTTAAGGCGACGGCCCGCAATCTAGCGATTCTGATGCTAGAGCGATTTGATCAAGATTTAGCGCAACATCATCAAGCGGTGCAAGAGGCGCTGAATCTTCTGGAGCAACAAAGCTATATTCAACGCAACGGTAACCTCTACGAGTACCTGACCGATGATGAAAAAGATATTGAGCAAGAGATTAAGAACACCGAGGTGGACGGTTCCGCCGTTGCCGAAGAATTAGAAAAACTTATTTTTGAGCAGACGATCAAAAATCGAAAAATTCGCCATAGTAATGGTCAAGATTATCCCTACTCTCATAAGCTGGACGACCGTCTCTACGGTCGAGAGCACGAGTTGACAATTCACGTTATTTCACCTTTTAACGAACAAATTGACAATCCACAGACTTTGCTAATGCAAAGTATGGGTCGAGATGAGTTGTTGGCGATAATGCCAGCGAATGATGGACTAATCCGGGATCTATTGATGTATAAGCGAGTCGATAAGTATATTGCGCAAAATATTTCCCTAGCGCGACAAGACAACGTTCGGCGGATTCTGACGGATAAAGGACTCCAAAATAAGGAGCGCTATCGGGATCTCCAGGAGCGAGTCAAAGGACTGCTCGGGAAAGCTAAGTTTTACATTGCCGGCGCCGAGTATGAAATTGGAGGGGAGGACGCTCAAAATCGGATGGTGTTGGCCTTTCATGAGCTGATTACTAAGGTCTATCCCAACCTGCGGATGTTGCCCGATAAACCCTACAAAGAGGAGGAGATTGGGCAATTTCTCCGCTACGCTCAGGAGCCGTTAATCAGCGCCGATGGAGTCGCGTTGTCGGAGGCGGAACAGGAGCTTCTGGGGGCGATTCAGGGGAATCAGCGGCAGGGGGTGCGAACTACGCTGAAATCTTTAATTGATAAATTCGAGCGCAAGCCCTACGGTTGGAGCTACGCCGCCGTTCTGTGCGTTCTGGCGAAACTGTGCGGAAAGGGCAAGGTGGAAGCCCGCTCGGACGGCAATCTCTTGGAGAGCGAGGCGCTGGAGGCGGCGCTGGGCAACTCTCGCAATTACGGTCATGTGATCCTCGATCCTCAGGCGGATTTTACGGCCTCTCAGACGCGGGCTTTGAAGGATTTCTACGCTGAATTTTTCGAGCGCCCGCCGATGGAGACGGAAGCGAAGGCGTTGGGAAGAGAAACGGGGAGGGCGTTCTCTGACCTGAAAAACGAGATGGGGGCGCTGGCGCCGGAAGTGGCGTCCTATCCCTTTGCGACTCGTTGGCAATCGGCCCTAGAAGCCTTGGCTGATTTCTGCGGGAAGTCCTACGCTTGGTATCTGACGGACTTAGCTCAACGGGAAGATAGCTTATTTGAGCTAAAAGAGGTTGTCATCGATCCGATTCGGCGCTTTATGAGGGGCGAACAACGCAAAATTTACGACGAGGCGAGGGACTTTACCCAGACCCAGGCGCTGAATTTTGCCTATCTCGATCATGGAGCGGCGGCGGAGATTCGGGACATTTTAGCCGATCCGCTCTGTTTTCAGGGTAATCAGACCCAACGGTTGAAAACCCAAACGGATAGTTTACGAGGGGCGGTCGCCCAGCGTCTGGAGCGGGAAATTAATCAGGTTAAAGAAAGGGTCGCTCTCTGGCGGGAACGTCTGGGGCAGACGGAGGGTTTTACGGCGTTATCTGAAGCGGCCCGGGAGGAAATCGACCAAGCGTTGAGCCGTTTTGAAACGGAAATCGCCCGGCAAACTGTCGTTGATGTAATTCAAAACCGGGCGAAACGCTTTGAGGAACAGGACTATCCCCGACTGCTGGCGCAATTGCTGGATGTAGGGAAGCCGTCAACGTTAGCCAATCCGCAACCGGACGTTGGCGACCCGTCTTCGGGGGGAGGGACTCCCGCGGCGGATCCCCAGGGTCAATATGTGGTCTATCGGTCGGTGCAGGTGACGTTTGCTAAGGCGTGGCTGACGGACGAGGCTGATGTGGACGATTATCTCAGGGCGACGCGGGAGGCGCTGTTAGCGGAGATTCGGCAAGGTAAGCGGATTCAGGTCTAGCGGCTTGTTAAGGTTTCTCTGGACATTCTTCAAGATATACTATCTAGTCAAGCGCCGTTAAGGAATCGCACTCTATGGACGCCAATCGACTCAAGCGTTTTGCCCAATCCGCCCGCCGTAGTTTACTGGAACAGGTCGGCGCTCAGTTGAAGCGGGTTTTAGCGCCGGATAGCACCGCGCGGCGGGAGTATCCAGAGGCGGTGCGGAAGTTGGAGGAAAGGTTGGGGGGAAAGAGTGGGGAGTTGGGAGTTGATAGTGGGGAGTTGGGAGTGGGGAGTGGGAAGTGGGCTGGGCGAAAAGATCAAAGATCTGTTGACCCTCTATCGCTCATTGCGGAGGAGGTGGCTTACACCTGGTTTAACCGCTTTTGCGCTCTGCGGTTTATGGATCTGAGGGGTTACAACCGGGTGCGGGTGGCGTCGCCGTTGGAGGGGCAGTTTCAGCCGGAGATTTTGGCGGAAGCGAAGATGGGGCACATTGATGAGGAGATAGCGCCGGAGAAGATTCGTCGGCGGGTTTTTGGTTTGTTGGAGGGGTCTTTGCTGAGTCCCGATCCCCAGGGGGAGGCTTATCGGTTGTTGATTGTGGCGGCGTGTAACGCTTATCACCGGGTTATGCCCTATTTGTTTGAGCGCATTGAGGACTATACGGAGTTGCTGTTGCCGGCGGATCTGCTGTCGGAAAATTCGATTTTGGCGGTGATCCGGGAGGCGCTGACCCCGGAAAATTGCGAGGATGTGGAGGTGATCGGTTGGCTGTATCAGTTTTATATTTCTGAGAAGAAGGATGAGGTCATCAATCGGCGTTCAGTTGTTGCTAAAGATGAAATTCCCGCAGCGACTCAACTTTTTACTCCCAAATGGATTGTTGAGTATTTAGTGCAAAATTCTTTAGGTCGTCTTTGGATGCTGAACCGTCCTAATTCACGACTAATTGAACGGATGAAATATTATATTCCGCCTAGTTATGGGGAAAGCTTATCAGAAGTTAGCGAAGAACAAGGAGAACTTTTTTCGACTAACGTAGTATCATCTCAAACTGACTATTTAAGTATTTCATCGCCTGAAGAGATTAAAATTTGTGATCCAGCTTGTGGGTCGGGGCATCTCTTAGTATATGCTTTTGATTTGCTCTACTTAATTTATGAAGAAGAAGGATATACACCTTCAGAAATACCGGGGAAAATTTTAGAGAATAATCTCTATGGTGTCGAGATTGATCAACGGGCTGGAGAATTAGCGGCCTTTGCTCTGACAATGAAAGCCAGAGAACAATATCGTCGTTTCTTTCGTAATCCAATCCAACCAAATATCTGTATTTTACAAAATATCGAGTTTTCCAAAGGTGAACTTAGGGGGTGTCATCATTTAAAGGGCTTGACAAAATATACCTCTTAATGCTAAGGAGGCTAAGCCAATAAAATTATGGATGCGGCTAGATGAATAGCCCCCAAGAAATTCACCGAGCGTTTATCATAACGAGTCGCGAT
>JBKCES010000159.1:0-10682 GCA_046304295.1 Cyanobacteriota bacterium
CCAGCCGTTATTTGGAAACGGCTCTGTTTCGGAACTGAGTCTCATCACGGTAGTCTTTTTGTCGCCCGTATTTTGACTGTCGTTTCTTCTCTCAATGCCCAGCAACGAGACGTGCTTGATTTTCTTTCTGAAACCTTCCGCTCCTCTCGTTTGAACCGCCCTTCTCCTTCCTTACTACCTCTTTCTCCTGCGGACGACGAATCCCCTATTGTTTCGTAACCCTCTGAACGCTTACAAAAAATGTTTCAAATCTGTTTCCCGCAGGTAACCGGGGGCATCCGTGAAAATGACCTCTAGAAAGTCGGCTTCGGGATCAAAAGCAATACATTCTTTCTCGCCCACTTGATTTGAGTCTACCGCCCAATCTCGATATTCGGTCAGAATTTTTTCGATGATTTGACGATACCGAGTTAACTTAGCCATTGCACAATCTCCTGTTCATCAATATTGACCATGAAAAATTTCATTTGACTGGAGCGAACTAAAAACTATACAATCGCATATTCGCTAAATTGTCGTTTGAAGGGAGAGTGAAAACCCAGCACAATATCCGTAGGTAGAACCCCTTTCTCAGTAAGAATTTGAGCGATCGCCACTTCTGTTCCATTATGTTGAATCCAAATTTTGCCATCCTTAATATAAAAATGTAGGATGACATTGAAAATTCGTTTTTGATTTTGCCAACCGATATAACTGAGTTGGTAGTGATCATGCTCTGTATCGCAAATAATGCTCGTTTCCACATCTTTAGAGTAAGTGTAGGGATGGGCCTGTTCGGTGAGGACTTCGCGAATTATTTGTCGGTATTGCTGTAGCTTTTCCATGTTTTGATTTCCTCCTGAATGGGATCGTAGGTTAGCACGTTAACAGCATGGTGTTTGAGAGACGTTTGCACGAAGGGAATTTGAAAGAAATTGTTATAGGTTTCTAGAGGAACGGCGAGATGCAAGGTACGGTCTGGTTCTTCCTCCTCCAGCGCTTGAATATATAGCATTTACAGGTGAGTCATGGACAAAGTCCCTGCTAGCCCTTTACTTGTCCGGGTTTTGGTGTCGGTGGCGTTCACGTCTCGTTTGAAAATGCTATATCTGGATCTAAAGCGCCTCTTGGCGGCGTGTTGGGATCGCCAATTGCCCAGACCACTAAATCAGGTTCTTTGCGTCGTAGCTGTATTTGATAAATTGGAGAGAGATTTTCATCCATCAAATACTTGATTTGCATACGATTTACCTGATTTTAGTCTTTCGGCTCGAAGTTGATGCAATTTTTTAGAAATTGGCGGTGGATTATGTTTTTGCTCTTCTCGCATTTTGTGTCCCCACTCTAGCCAATTAGTGAGGTACTCATCGATCTCTTTTTTGTTGCGAAGATAGTAGAGAATTGTGGCGTAAATCTGCTCTAAAGTTAATGAGAGATAGGTTTTGGCAATTTCTTCAGGTGTTCGACTGCGGTAAATATAGTCATACAAGACTGTTTCAATCCCAATTCGCGTATCTTTTAGGCGAATGTCATTGGTAGCGAGAAAAACAAAGTATTCTTCTAGTTGCATTGTTTGTATTTCCATGGCTTTAGAACTAACCCAAAAGATCTTCGCCCCGTTGGGCAAACCTTTCTTTAACATAGTCGGACTGACGCACTCCCATAACCGTAAATTTCCTTAGATTGTTGCCTTATCTGGCATTATACCTGATCAGAATTTGCTCTGAGACAATCACTTGCGTTAAAACAAAACAAGGTGCGTTACATCGTATTAACGCACCCTACGCAATCGCTATTTCTGGATTTCCTCGTCTTCCACAAGGGAAAGCGCGCCATTTTCCAAGTTGACGGCGCCGGTCACAAGGACAATCAGGATTGGGACGACGGGGTGGATCGGGGATGTGGTTTTTGGCGGCGCTGGGCGGTTAACGACTGAGTTCAGCGGCGGCAAGTAACTTGGGCGTCGCCACCGACCGTTTTTAGTCCGCCGCTGCAACGATTTGTTGGCTGGCTACTGGAGCGATGTCAGAAAAAGATTTCCTAGCTCTAAAGTATCTATTCAATTCTAATCTGCATTTCGATCACAGGATAATGGTTCCTTTGATCAATAGGTCTCACGCGGATTGCACGGGCAGTAACCTGTTTGCCAAGTTGTAATTCCCTTGAAATAATGACTGCCTTTTCTCTCTGAACATATCCAATTTGTTGCCCTTCAAAGGAAACACGCACAGCATTGGGATCATAAGGGTTATCGAGTTCTGCTTCTAAGGTTAAAGAGTCTCCTTCTCTTACTCTTGTTGCCACGACGATTCGGCTATCCATGTAAGGAATTCCTCGAACCGGAGATTCAAGCTCTTGTGCTTCCTCCCGTAGAAATTGCAAACTTTCATCCCCAATAACAATTCCATTTCTAACCTTCAACAAACTACTACGCTCAAATGTGGAAATATTTAGCTCGTTGAAAATATAATCATTCGGCAAATTAACAATCCACCTAATAAAGTCGCCATAATCTGAGGTTTGGGGAGAATATTCAGGTGAATATACCTGTGCTAGTTGTAATGCAGAGTTTCTAGAGGTGATACCAAGGCTACTAGCCCAACATGCAATGATGTTATCGACACCAAATTTCATCATTGCAGGGAGATGTTGCCATGAAATTGGCAGATCGCTATATTGCCGCTGCAACTTAAATGCCAAAATACCAAGAAATCCGTTTATCCCCCAAGGAATTTTATACGTAAGCCTATCTGCCAAATAGCGGCTGAATGATTCTCCTTCAGTTGGATTCCAAAAATTAGTTCGTAGTTCTCGAATTGATTCACCACTTATCCATCTTGCCACAAGAGAAAATTCATTTTCAGGGCCACTATAATCAATCGTATCCAGTAACTTCATCTCCGGTAAATTTTGGCAAGCTAAAAAAGCTGATTGAACAAAGGTTTCGCTGTTATGTAACGGGTTATCAACCATAGTCTGCAACTCTGAGCTAAGTTGCTCAAGAAACTGATTGACGCTCGCCTCAATGAACTGACAACTGGTTACTCTTAATCCAGTAGCAGCAAACACTTTTCTAAGTTCTCTATCTTCAACTTGATTAGTGATCCAGGTTGAAACGGTTCTGATTGTTGAAGTTAAGGGAGCACAATCTACATTTCTACGAGTTGTTTGAACTCCGACTAGGCTATTTTCGAGAAATCTTGAAATACTAGGCTCATCCTGAGTATCAACCACTTCCTCAGCAAGCAAAGCTAGGATATGTGAGTCAAGGTAACCAATGAGATCAGTTTGACTAATTCGATGCTCAACTAAAGCCTGAAGCAGTTTAAAGAGAGAACTATCTACCTCTTCAAGGTTGGCTTGATCTTGATACTCTCGAATCAATGCCTCGTCATTCGGAGTAATTTTTACAAATACGACTTGTCCTTCAGTCTCTTTTCCTGCACGACCTGCACGACCACAAATATTCCAAAAGTCTCGCTTCCTCAGTTTGCTAGTGCGGTTAATGGATTCACCATCATTCATAGATTCAACCCATCGCCGCTCTAGGCTATGAATGACTACTGTCTTAACAGGCAAGTTGACTCCCTGCCCTAACGTATTGGTGCTGACTAAAATCCCCAAACGATTTTCTCTAAATTCTTCTTCGATCGCTTGCCTCACTGCATCTGGCAATGGTCCGTAGTGTAGACCCACACGGTAATGAAGGGCTTGAGTCAAAGGATGATCTTCTCCTAACCATTCGTTCGCTTCATGATAGGAGGCTAAGTTGGGCTGAGCTACATACTGAAAATCAGCACTAGGAAGTTCATCAGAGGCTTCAAGATATTTGAGTGTTGTCACAAGATTATTCAAAACGTTTCGAGCATCATTAGTCTGGGCACAAAAGACGAGAACAGGTCCAGTTTTAGCGAGTCTCGCAGTAAGCATTGCTGTTGTTTGGCTCTTATTGTCTATAGCCGGCCACCTTGCTTTTTGCCGTCTTCCTCCGGGCGTTTGATCGCCAGTAAAATATTGTTTTCGCTGAATAAAGCTTGGAACCCAAGGTTGTCTCCCACTAGATAGTCGCGGCAGATTAAGGTACTGAATTTCGCCATTACTGGCTGAACGCCATTCAAACTTTGCAATGACCTGACGGGAAGGACGTTCAGACTGTCCAATTCGCAGTGGTTCTTGCGGTCTATTACATAACCAACTCACAAAATCTTCGGCATTGACCTCAGGCATAACCGCAGATAGAAAAATAAATCGGCTCTGCGGGAGTTTAGCCTTAAGCCGTGTCATTAATAACTCAAGAAGAACTCCTCTGCCAAGCGTTTCTTGTTCATGTAGTTCTTCTAAGAGCGTTTTCCCTTCAGCTATCTCTTCAGATGAAGGGATTCCTTCATCAATCATGTGTCCTTCATCCACAATAATTGTGGCTAAACCCTCAAAGTAATCCGGTTTAGTTCTTAATAGTAGCTCTACCTTTTCAGGCGTAGTTACAAGAACATGAGATTGAGTTAACAGAAAATTTTGGAATGTATCAAACTCAAACCCGCCAATAAGAGTAGATACTCGATAGCCAATTTTACCGAGTACACTTGATAGATGGCTTTGAATCTCATTGACTAATGCACGATATGGAGCGATATAAAGGCATCGAGATTCAGGACGGCTAGTCAAAGCTGCTAAAATGGCTAACTCAGCAATGAATGTTTTACCAGCACTAGTCGGCATTTGTACCACAAAACTATCATCACTTGTGAGTAAATGATTTTGAATAGCTTTCAGTTGAGATGACCAAAATTCAACGATCGATTTCTCTAGAGCAAGATTTCTAAGGTAGAAACGCCACACTGGATCTTGCAATAAACCACCCGCATGCTCACGTACGCTATTCCATGTGGAGCGTTCACGGAATAAGTCAAGACTTGCTGCGAGTTCTGAAACGATTACTCCCAGTGTTGCGTCACCTGCTTTAGCAAAGTTTTTTTGGCTTTTCTGAAATTTTTCTTTGCAGGTATCAAGAAGTTCAAAGTTACCATTAAGGCAATATTGAGAAAAATCCCCCAAGGATCGATGGAAAAAAGCATGAGCAGCTAGGGCAAAAACATCATTGAGTGGAAATCCTGCTTCCTCCGCCTGTTGAGTAATAGCAGTTTGGCTAGCACTAATCCGAACAAGCGCACGATTTGAAATCTCTTGAATCTGCTTAACCTCTCGGCGCAAAAACTTGATCAAGGCTTGCCTAAAAAAATTTACCAATTCAGCATCTACTACTCCCTCGACTGATGGCGGATTCTGCTGCAAATTCAAGAACCTAGTTTCAACAAGCTTACTAATACAGAATGCATTTGCCTGATATCCGGCAATGTGATAACAAATTGCTGAATTTAATAGTAAGATTTCTTGATCCTTTAATTCGGCAAATTTAGCAAGAAATTCAAAAGTCTGGGCAACAGTTTTAATATTTTGCAATAAATTAGTTTTATCCCCAAATCTTTCGTTCAGTAGCAGTATGCTTTCTGAAAATAGATAGTCACAAGATTGCCAAATTTGTTTAGCATCAAAAGTAAATTGAGTGGTAGATTGTTCGGGGACAAACTCTTGTTGAATCGCCCGTGCTCGAACTTGAGATAAGTTGTTCCTAAAAATTGAATCCGTACTTAACTCATCAAGGCTATTGGAGGTGTTTTCTAAAAACGTTTGCTTATCCATTAAGAATCGCTTCAACCCCCTTCCAAGCCCGCGTATAGGACTCATCAATAACTTCTCTCAGTTGCTGAATGAGTACTACACTGACACAGAAATTTGCTAGGCGACCATCTAATGGATGAGCATCAAGCTTATCCAGAATTTCATCTCTCCAAGTTGTTTTTTCATGTACTAGAAATAGGTTGTATTGTTTTTCATACTCAATTTTACCAAGTCTCAGTCTTGAGAAAAAATCAGCTTCCTCATACTGCTGACTGCTATACAGAATTGTGCAAAAGAATTTGAGGATTTCTGGATCTTCTAATGCATCATCTTTAATTAAGCTGTCGTGACCTTCAATACCAATATTGGTGTCACAGTTTTTTGCAGATTTAGTCTTGACCTCGCCATAACAGACTAAGGGCTTACTCAATGATTCGTCTCTATTAATGAGACAAAGATCAGTCAGTTTCATAGCCCAGGACTGCTTCTCTCGATACCTTAGCTTATAGATTGGTAACGAGAATCCTTGAAAAGTCATTAGAAGATAGGATGATAAGATCTCACCAAAATTGCCAATTCTAGCTACACCTTTAATACCACTAGCAGGTACGGGTAGCACTTGTTCCTCGATATATTTTTTAATAATATATAAGTTTAAATTATCTAGATCCTCTAAAAGGATATTGCATTCCTCTCGTATCATGACAGGATCTGCATGAGCAGTTAAAAGAGAATTCGCAAATCCATCGAGAATAGGGTCATCAGGATCTGCTAAATTCGGTTGGTTGATCTCCGTAATGTCCTCAACGACAAATTTGTAAGAGCAAGGATCTCTTTTATCAACGTTAAACCAACTGTTGAGCAAGCGCATCTCCAAGAAACCTAGAAGGCTTAGGATAATATAGCCTCTCCAACTCTGCTACCGCCACCGATACGATAACTTTGTAAAGGCAGACAGTAAAAGTATCGTCCTATACACTAGGCAACTTTGCGGTGACAAAAGACTCAGAGGGAAAGCCAGCTAACTAGGGATTAGACGGAAACCTTCCGCATAACACCCCACACACTAACGATATGTGGAAAATTTCGGCATATCACCCCATTTTGGCGTGATCTCAAGAAGTTTTCGGTATATCGCTCCTAAAAGCGTGTTAGACAGATTAGCGTACTGTAAACGACCTCCTTTGAGTAGAACATCCAGCGCCGACAGACACCATTTCAAAGACGATAGCGCCGATTCCCCACCGTGGCTCAAACTGTAACAAATATTTACCAAAATCGAGTAATCATTCAGTACGCCCGACACAACCCTTAACCATCAAAAAACCCCGCCGGAGGGCGGGGCGTAGGAGCAAGGTTATCGTTACAACTTCGGTTGGGGCAGTCTCAGACCGTAAGCCAGCCCTACTTGAGGGAAGACTGAGCGTAAACCACCATGCCCGCCTTGGCGTACCCCCCGTAGTTGTCGAGGGTGTTCTGGACGGCGCCGCGGGAAGGGTTCTGGAAAAGTTCCGTCATGCCGGCGCTGAGGGTAATGACAGTTAGGGCGGCGACGGCGTAATTGCGGAGGGTTTGAGTGTTGACGGCGGCGGTTAACATGATTTGGACTCCCTTGCTCGATACCTCCAGAGTAGGGAAACCGCTTCGGGATGTCAGTCCCAAAAGCCTTGATTTATAAGGGTTTCAGCCATTCCATCTCGGTGCTGGACATGGAATAACAGGGAACGTACTGGGAGTCCAGTTTGACTGGGCCAAGAGTTGATTAAGCGGGTAAAGTTGCGAAGTTACTAGGGGTTTCAGACGGCGCCTACACCAGATGTGGGACAGAATATGGGTTAAACTAGCCTCTCGATGGGAAAGAACTCGTTCCCCACCCCTCTTTCCAAAGGGGGATTTGAACTGCGGTTCCTAGTGTGGATGAGGGTTCACTCCCCAAAATCTTTGTTTACTGTTAACCGGGAGCGCCGCCTTGATTCATCCCTTTCCCGCTATTGCCGGACGCGAAAGTCAAGTTGTGAACCTAGGGGAAACGCCGGTCTTTTCCCCGCCGACGAACCTAGCGCCGGGGAAACTGCGCTCCGCCTTCGCCTGCGCCCTCCACATGCACCAGCCCTCGATTCCCGCCGGGCCGGGCGGCGCCGTCATTTCCCATCTGCAATACATGTACGAGCATCCGGGGGAGGGGGACAACCACAACGCCGGGGTCTTTGCCTGGTGTTACCAGCGCCTAGGGGAAATCATTCCCCAATTAATTCAGGAAGGCTGTAATCCCCGGATCATGCTGGACTACTCCGGCAACCTCCTCTGGGGTTTCCAGCAGATGAACCGGCAGGATATTTTGGAGCATCTACGGACATTAACCCTCAATCCAGAGTATCAATCCAAGGTTGAATGGCTGGGCACCTTTTGGAGTCACGCGGTGGCGCCCTCCACCCCCATTCCCGACCTTAAACTCCAGATCCTCGCCTGGCGTCAACATTTCGCCGCTTTGTTTGGTCTAGACGCCCTAGCTCGGGTGCGGGGTTTTTCTCCGCCGGAGATGCACCTCCCCAACCATCCCGACACCCTTTACGAATTGGTGAAAGCCTTAAGGGAGTGCGGCTACCGTTGGCTGATGGTTCAGGAACACACGGTGGAAAATCTGGACGGGTCAGGCTTAACCCAGTCTCAGAAATACGTTCCTAATCAACTGGTCGCCCGCAATTCCCAGGGAGAGACCGTTAATATTACCGCATTAATCAAAACCCAGGGTTCCGACACCAAACTGGTGGGACAAATGCAACCCTATTACGAGGCGCTGGGGCTGGGGCGCCAGAGCCTAGGGGGTGTCGAAATCCCTTCCCTGGTTACCCAAATCGCCGACGGCGAAAACGGCGGCGTGATGATGAACGAGTTTCCCCCGGCTTTTATGCAGGCGAATCAGAAGGTTCGGGACTCCGACGGGATGACGGCGGCGCTGAACGGGACGGAATATCTGGAACTTTTAGACTCCTACGGGGTTCAGCCCACCGATTACCCCCAAATTCAGGCCCAGGGGCAAGCTAAACTCTGGCGCCGGGTCGAGCCGAGCCAATCTTCCCCCGCCCAGGTGGAGGCCGCCATCGCTCAACTCCAAGCCGAAGATTCCCACTTCTCCATGACCGGCGCTTCCTGGACTAATAACCTCAGTTGGGTGCAGGGTTATGAAAATGTCTTGGAACCAATGAACCACCTCAGTGCCGCCTTTCACCAGAAATTCGACCCCCTAGTAGCCCAAGATCCCGACTACACCCAAAACGCCGATTACCAAACCGCTTTGCTATACTTGCTCCTATTGGAAACCAGTTGCTTTCGTTATTGGGGACAGGGGGTATGGACCGATTACGCCCAGGAACTCTATCGTCGCGGGGAAGCGGCACTGGTAACATCCACTTAAAAATTTGCCATTCAGAGAATTAACCGTTAGGATAATCTCGGCGCTCGGTTCCGTAATTCTTCAGTCTTCATGACTAACGACTCGTGTTACAATCTGAGCGCAATTTATATATGGTTAGGGAATCGAGCTATGGCGCGTTTCCTCTTTCCATCCCTTTATTTCCAAGGTAACTAATGGCCAACAAACGCAGTCGTAGAAACAAAATCTCTAAATTTTATTGTCCCTACTGCGGCGACCGTCTCTGGCGCATGGGAACAGGGAAGCATTACCTCTACTACCAAGGTCGGGAGGAAGTCCAGGATCACTTTAACCTTACGAAAAAGACCGCCGCTCTTCTGGTTAAGCAAAACATTGTCCAACTTGACCGCCAACATTGGCTGGAGGAGTTTTTCTGCGAAGAGCATGGCAACATGTGGCTCAACATTTGGAAACACGCTGACGGAACCATCGAGACCACCTTGGCGGATCAGCATGACTGGAAGCGCTCTAGTCGCACCATCGATCCAACTAAGCCCAATCCTTCGGTGAGCGAATTCACTTACCGCATGAGTCGTAAGTCGGCCCGGATTTAGCCTCGGTTCATCATCCCTAGTGGCTTTGAAGTCATCATCCCAACCAAGAGCGTCTCAGATAGGTTTACTTGCCTTTATCCTGTTGGACGTTGCTTAGAAACCACTTGGCTCAGAGCAGAACTCTCAGGGGATCGCCCAGCACCTTCCGCTAGAACCTAGGGTGTACACAGATCTCGGTTAAAGACTCAGTTTTCGGTTTGATCCCCCTAAATCCCCCTTGGCAAGGGGGACTTTGAGAAGTTGACTGAGCTTGCCGAAGTGTCGTCAGTTGCTCTCCGTGGAGGCTTCCCTCTGGACTTTTGTCTATCATCACGAGGTCGAACCCACCAATAACATCGCCGAGAGAACTCTGCGCCCAGCCGTTATTTGGAAACGGCTCTGTTTCGGAACTGAGTCCCATCACGGTAGCCTTTTTGTCGCTCCTATCTTGACTGTCGTTTCTTCTCTCAATGCCCAGCAACGAGACGTATAGCCGGCCTAAATGGGTGGTGAACGCCATCCAAGGATTATCCCCCCCAACCCCCCTTGGAAAGGGGGGAGCCAACCGGAACCTGTTCCTGATTGACTATAGGCTCGCTATACTTGATTTTCTTGCTGAAACCTTCCGCTCCTCTCGTTTAAAACGCCCTTCCCCTTCCTTGCTACCTCTTTCTCCTGCGGACGACGAATCCCCTATTGTTTCGTAACCCTCTGAACGCTTACAGGAAACCAGACCTTCTCCATACTTAATTTCTCCAGATTTAAAAATCTCTGTATTTTCCTCCTTCTACTTTCCATTAAGATGGGAAAGGGAGTTATGATCCGACATCCCGTAGGTTGGGAAGTTTGCTGGGGTATTTTATCAATGATTCTAAAATCCTGATGCTGTAAGCATTACAGGTGGATAGCAGACAGCACTAAGGCTGAATTTTGAGACTGCGAGGATCCCACGCATGGCAAATAACCCAAGAAAGAGGGAAAAATCAGTCCAATCCATATCTAGCTCAATTCCCGAAAGCCTTGCCTAGACTGGCTTTTAAAATACTCAAGATTCCCAT
>JBKCES010000160.1:0-6557 GCA_046304295.1 Cyanobacteriota bacterium
CGGCAACAAATCCTTGATTCGTTCCCACTGATCATCTCTTAAAGCGTACTGTCTTATCATCATCGCTGGTTATCCTCTCAAGTAATTTCCACGCACATGATAGCCTAAAAGTCAATCCTCGTAATTGATGACACGCCCTAAATGGCTTCATATTTTATACGATTGAGCATCGACCTGCGGAATGTAGATTCCAAGGGGGGTTAGGGAGGATTCTGACATTTGTGTATACACGGTAGCTTGGAAAGGAGGGTTGGGGGGATCAAAACGGAGCGCCGATTAAGCCTGGGTCAGCGCCGCAAAGTTGGCGAGGATCTGTAAACCGAGGTTGGCGGATTTTTCCGGGTGGAATTGGGTGGCCATCAGCGCCCCCTGGGCGATGGCCGCGGTCACGGTTTGTGTCCCGTGGGTAACCGTGGCGGCTTGAACCTGGGGATCTTCCGGCGCCGCATAGTAGGAGTGAACAAAATAGACCTGGGGTTGGGGCGGTAGGTTCCGCCAGAGGGGCAGATCCGGTTGGGTTAGGGTCAGGGCGTTCCAGCCCATGTGGGGAATGGTCAGCCCCGGCTCGGAGCGAAAGCGCCGGACAACGCCGGGAATAATGTCTAACCCCGGTTCTTCACCTTCTTCCGAGGAACTAAAGAGGATTTGCAACCCCAAACAAACGCCTAAAAAGGGCTTACCGCTCCGGGCGATCTCCCTTAATGGCTCCGCAAGGCGGCGCTGCCTCAGATGAAGCATGGCGGGGTCAAAGGCGCCGACGCCCGGCAGAACCACCCCGGCGGCGTCCGCAAGAACCTGGGGATCGGCGGTAATTAGGGGGCGGGCGCCGACAGTTTCCAGTCCTTTACAGACGGAATGGAGGTTGCCCATGTCGTAGTCCACCACGGCGATGGCGGGAGGGGTCATAGTTTTGAGCTTCAAAAATAAAGGGGATTTAGGGATTTTCCGCCAGGGGAGAGGGGCGCTCCTCTTCGTTTAACCGCTCCTGGAGTTGGAGCAGATTGAGCAGGGCCGGCTCGAAGTCCGGCGCCAGCCGCAGGGATTCCTGATATTCCCGCAGAGCGTCCTGAAGTCGTCCCTGTTCCTGGAGAGCTAACCCTAAACTATGGTGGGCCAGGGCGTGGGCGCCGACGGGGATGCCCGCCTGATCCGGTTGGGCTAGGGCCTGACGGTAGTAGTTGATAGCTTGCTCAAATTCCCGGCGCTGACTGTAGAGATCTCCGAGACTGGTGTAGGCGTAAACCGCTTGGGGATCGATGGCGATGGCCTGGCGCCAAAACTGGATCGCCTGGGGAAAACGCTCTTGTAAGTAATAACCCTTGCCCAGCCAAACGTAGGCGTCGGAATTTTCCGGTTGCAGTTGAATGGCCCGTTGGAAGTGGGTCATCCCGAGGCTCACTTCGCCGACGGCGTAGCGGATCAGTCCCAGATTATAGAGGGCGTCGCCATGGTTGGCGTCGAGGCTGAGAACCTTCTGATATTGAGCGACGGCCTCCGCCAATCGCCCCATTTGGGTGAAAAGCAGAGCCAGCTCAAAGTGAAGCTCCACCGCTTCGGGCTGGATTTGTAGCGCCTGTTGGTAGAAGGGGATGGCGGCTTCCAGGTTCCCCTGTCGAGTCAGGGTTTCGGCTTGCTCTAGATAATGCTCAAGGGGCTGGGAACCGAATTGAGGCAAAGAGGCGGGCCAGGCGACGCTCCCCCAGCTAGAGACTAGGAGGGTGAATCCAACCAGGACGCCGCCGAGGGAGGGTTTCATAGAACAGGTTGGGAACGTATATCTTAAATTCTACGTTAATCGCTAAGATGGAGCGACGGCGCTTTGCTAAAATCTCTGCCTTTTTGTCGCCGCTCACCCATATTTATGTCTTTTTGGTTTTCCGCGTCTCTCGCCTCCCCCCGCCTGACGGTTAAAACTTGCGCTCTCCTCGGGGGGCTAAGTCTCGGTCTCAGTTGGTTCTCGCCCCTGAGCGCCGCCCCCAATCCGGCGCCGCCCCAAGTCCAGAGTTTAGTGGAACAATTCGACGCCCTAGCCAACCGCAGGGATTTAACGGCGCTGAAGGCTCTCTATAACGAGAATTTTAAAACCGGCGACGGTCTGGATTTGTCGGCCTATCAAACGGCGCTGGAGTCCCTCTGGGAACGCTACCCAGAGTTAACCTACAAAACTCAAATCACCGGCTGGGAGCAGGCGGGAGACCGCCTGATTGTCCAAACCCAAACCACCCTAGAGGGAACCGGCCAATGGCAGGGCAATCCGGCCCGACTGGCGGGGGTGATTGAATCCAAACAGACCTATGTCGGCAATCAACTGTTAGAGCAGTCCATCCTCTCGGAAAAAATCACCCTCACCGCCGGCGCTAATCCCCCGGAGGTGGCGGTGCAACTCCCCGCCAGCGTTAAGCCGGGCCAGGAATTTGATTTTGACGTCATCCTGGCGGAACCCCTGGGGGAAACCCTGGTGGCCGGCGCCGCCTTCGCCCAACCCATCCGTCCCTCGGCCTATCTCAATCCCCTCAAGGTGGAATTGGAACTCCTGCAAGCCGGGGGACTGTTTAAACGAGCCAAAGCACCGAAAAGTCAGAACGCCCAGTGGTACTCGGCACTGTTGATTAGCAACGAGGGGACGACCTATGTGACCCAGCGCCTACGGGTGGAACCCTAGGGGCCAGCGCCGCCCAAAGTGGGGGCGAAAAGTGCGGGCAACACTGATAAAATCAGCTAAGTTTCCCCTCCCCCTTACCCCGCATCGGCGCGAAAATCCTATGGCTCTCGGCTATGTCGCCCTCGTCCTCCACGCTCATCTCCCCTTTGTTCGTCACCCCGAAAGCGACTACGTTTTAGAGGAGGAATGGCTCTACGAGGCGATCACGGAAACTTATATCCCCCTTCTGCGGGTGTTTGAGGGCTTAAAACGGGACGGCGTCGATTTCAAGATGACCATGAGCATGACCCCGCCCCTGGTGTCCATGCTCCGGGATCCCCTCCTGCAACGGCGCTATGAGGAGCATCTGACACAATTACAGGAGTTGGTGGAGAAGGAAATTGTCCACAATGAGCATCATGGTCACCTGCGCTATTTAGCGGAATATTACGCCCAGGAATTCGCCTCGATTCGGGAGGTTTGGGAGCGCCTAGACGGGGATTTAGTCGGCGCGTTTAAGGGCTTTTTAGACTCCAATAACCTCGATATTATTACCTGCGGCGCTACCCACGGCTACTTGCCGCTCATGAAGATGTATCCCCAGGCGGTCTGGGCCCAAATTCAGGTGGCCTGCGACCATTACCGGGAGCATTTTGGGCGGGACCCCAAGGGGATTTGGCTCCCGGAATGCGCCTATTTTGAAGGGGTGGAGCGGATGTTGGCGGACGCAGGTCTGCGCTATTTCCTTGTGGACGGCCACGGCATTCTCTACGCCCGCCCCCGGCCCCGCTTTGGCACCTACGCGCCGATCTTTACGGAAACGGGGGTGGCGGCCTTTGGGCGGGATCATGAGTCTTCTCAACAGGTCTGGTCGTCCCAGGTGGGCTACCCCGGCGACCCAGAATATCGGGAGTTTTATAAGGATTTGGGCTGGGAAGCGGAGTATGAGTACATTAAAGATTACGTCATGCCCAACGGTCAGCGTAAAAATATTGGCATTAAGTACCACAAAATTACCTCCCGTCAGGCGGGCCTCTCCGATAAGGCGCTTTACGATCCCTACTGGGCTAAGGAAAAGGCGGCGGAGCACGCGGGCAATTTTATGTACAACCGGGGGCAACAGATCGAAAATTTGGCGCAGTTGATGCAACGCCCGCCTCTGGTGGTCTCTCCCTACGACGCCGAATTGTTTGGGCATTGGTGGTACGAAGGGCCCTGGTTTATTGATTTTCTCTTCCGTAAGTCCTGGTACGACCAAAATATCTTCGAGATGACCCACCTCTCGGACTACCTGCGCCGGAACCCCACCCAGCAGGTCTGCCGACCGTCCCAATCCAGTTGGGGTTATAAGGGGTTCCACGAATATTGGCTCAATAGCACTAACGCCTGGGTTTATCCCCATCTCCACAAGTCCGCCGAGCGGATGATCGACCTCAGTCGCCGGGAGGCCCAGGACGAGTTGGAGGAGCGGGCGCTTAATCAAGCGGCCCGGGAGTTGCTCCTCGCTCAGTCCTCTGATTGGGCTTTTATCATGCGCACGGGCACGATGGTGCCCTACGCCGAGCGCCGCACCCGTTCCCATATTCAACGCTTTACGAAACTCTATGAGGATATCCGCGCCGGGGATATTGATTCTGGCTGGCTGACCCAGGTGGAAAAAATGGACAATATTTTTCCCCAGATTAACTATCGGGTCTATCGTCCTTTGTAATCGGAAGGACAGCGCCGGTTTCTCCAATTTTTACGCCTTCGCTACTACGGTATTGTACAGCCCGTAATGGCTCAATCCCGGATGGCTCTCGATGCCGGTGTAGCGGAGGGAGGCGTCTTCATAGCGCCGAAAGGCAAAGACCGCTTGATTCATTTGCTCAGTGTTAAAGACTCTGAGTTGAACGAGGAGGTGAAAGTCTTTCACGGTCAGGCCAGTCACGGTCAAAAATAAATCCGGCTCTAGTTTGGTGATCACGTCCTGAAGGGTATTTTCCCGAAAGTCGGTCAGGTACATAAAGGCTGGTATGCGGGTGGCGAACTTAATCAACTCCAGTTCTGTGTTCTCAAATCTCTTTTTGACCAGCGCCGCCCGGACTTCATGGTCGCTAAAGAGACTGCCGTCCTCCCGCTCGGCGGGTTCGTCTAATTCAATGCGGTAGTTTTTGATAGCGGCGGTTTTCAGTTGTTCGGCGACCCGTTGTTTGACGTCGCGGGTGGTTTGCCCCACTTTCAAAAGTCCTTTATGGGCCTCGTCGTCAATGGAGTAGGCGTAAATCCGCAGGCGGGCCTCCGGCTTCGGCGCTAGGATTTCTGGGATGGTCTTAGTCATGGACAGATTTTGAGGTTTGAGAAAGTCGCAGAGCGAGCGCCTTAAGAGTGGGAGGTCGCTTGAATACGTTCCTGAAACAGAGCGATAATCTCAGGACTTAATTCCGGCTCTGGTTGAACCGTTTCTCGTTGATCTAAAATGGACTGAGCCGCGATTGACGAAGCCTGTCCCAGTTCTTTGAGTAAGGTTTGAAACGCTTGTTGTTGTTGATCCACCGACTCGATGGGCGTTGCTTGGACGGTGTAAGCCAAGACGACTTGACGAGTTAGCGCGTAAACAATGTATTGATTTAAAGAAATGCCTTCACTCTCAGCTAAATGAGTTAATTGCTGATGTAGCGTCTCTGGTAATCGAACTGTTAGTCGGCTCATAGGGAACTTCCTCCAATCGCCAATTGGGTAACTATAGCGGCATTCAGACGAGTGAGAACACTAAAATCCTTACTGAGTAAGGGTTTTAGCCATTTTATTGTCCCTCACCAGCGCAGACACCGCTATAATTCAGCGGGTGTTATCACTTGTAATCCTAAAGACTCTTTTGCTTTCCTAAAGTCCCGTAGGTTAAAGGTTGTGATCATTGCGTTGGCATTCATTGCGCAATCGATTACTAGATCGTCGCCCGCATCTGGTGAGGTCGGTCGCCATGAATAATAAATTTTTGTGAATTGAGAACGACTTAACAAAGTCCCTAATACGGGTTTTAATTCCCGCCAACGAATATCTAAGAGTTTACGATATAAAACATCTTCGTATTCGTAAGCTAGGGCGTTGGAAACGTGAACTTGGATTAGATTCGCTAGCCAGACGTCAATGACAAATCCGGCGGCGCTACCCTGCTTTGTTAAGCCCTCAAACACTACATTTGTATCCACAACAACATGAAATAGCACCGGGTTCAGTGTCGGCAATAGAATCAGTGTCTCCACTGAGATCCATCGGACGAACAACCTTCTCGATGAAAGCGATCTCACTATCAGAAATACCATATTTTGCGTAGAGAGCTTGGTCTGTCCAAGGTCTCGTCCAATCTTGAGTTGGCACAAAAGTATAAACCTTGCGCGTGGTATGTTGAGATGGCTTATGTAGAAGAATTAACAGGCGAGTCAGCCGACAGGTGAGGTAGGACAAGGCGCTTTCCGCCTCCGTTTTAGAGTCTAATGGCCCAATACAGAGATAGGTTTCGGAAGAAATACTACCGGGTTCTCCGATAAATGGGGTGCTAATAATTTTGTGGGGGTAGGTATCTTTGTTGCCAGTTCCGGGAGCGGCGTAACCGATGAAAATCTTCCATTGATTGATGAGATGATCGCCAGCCAACACTTCACTTCTAGAAATATATCCCTTACCGCCGTTTTGATAAATAGATAGATCATTAGCATTTTTAACGGAGTTGCCTTTGAAAGTTGTGTCTAACCCGAACGGCTTCCTCGAACTCACTAATCGATCAAAACGCTTGTCTTCTGGCAGAGAAAGCGAGTCAGATTTTCCTGCTTCAACAGCAACAACTTTCTTAAGAATCGACAGCCCTTGATTGAATCGAATATAGCGGTATTCTTGCGAATGAGGGACAGCCCTTCGGCTACGCTCAGGGCGCGAG
>JBKCES010000161.1:0-19150 GCA_046304295.1 Cyanobacteriota bacterium
CCGGTGTTGCTTCCCAATCCGCCTCCGAAATCTGGATTTCTCTGGCTTTCATCTCTATCGTCCTTGTTTGCCCTCTTACCATACACCATCTACTCCTCTCCCTGAAACCCCCATTTCTTCGTTCACCCTTGAAAGGTTACATCGCCCCAGATATTGCCCTCAATTATAGTCGATGCCTAAAATGCCGCCAAATTAAGCTTTTTGCCGGATGAAATTGGGGCGATCGCTGTGGTAGATGGGAGAGGGGCGATTGTCCTAGCGGAAGGGACAGGGGCGATCGTAGAGATTCTTTGCTTTGGATGAGTGGCTTAAAGCACTGCCCCCAACCCAGGACTAAAGCGATAGACCTGGACGCTTTCCTGTTCGTTGGGATCATTGCGGGCCACCAGCGCCAGCGCCGCCTCCGTCTGACTCAGGTTAACGGGTTGGTGGGGGACACCGTTGGGAATAAAAATAAAGTCCCCCTTCTGGTTGACCACAGATTTAGCGAGATTTTCGCCGTAGAAGGTTTGCACCCGACCCTCTAGAAGATAAATCGCGGTTTCATAGCCGTCGTGGTAATGGGGTTCCGCCTTGGCGCCGGGGGGAATGACCACCAGGTTCATCGATAGTCCTTGGGCGCCGGCGGTTTGTTCGGAAATGCCCACAAAGTTGGGTAGGCGCTGGATCGTATCTACGGTTTCCGCAGGGCGGACGGTAATAATGTCTTGCTCTAGGTTCATGGCGAGGGTGAGATCAGTTAACAGTAATCTAAGTTCATGGCGAGGGAAGGGGGTTGGATGAGAGATTTTCAAAATAGCAAAGCGGGAATCAGATCGAGCGCCTTTTCCTGGGCCGCCTGGGTCAGGGGAGAGAGGGTTTCCCCCAGTTCTAGGTTAACGGTGGCCAGTTTTAGCCACCAGGCCTCCGGCGCTTTACCGTAGAGCCATTGACTCAACCGTAACAGTTCCCTCGGGTCGCTGAAGTGCCCCAGGGTTCCTAAACTGGGCGCTGGGGTTAAGCTTTCGACGACGACGAGGGGGGACCCGTGCAGACCGGCATCGAGAAAGACCACCTTTTCCCACTGGGCGAGCACTTCCGCCAACTCCGGGGTCAACTGGTGACAGGCTAAAACCGCAATTCCCGGCCAAGCTTCTTCCTGAATCCGCTCCGCTAAACGGTAGCCGGCGCCGTCGTCGCTCCGCAGGGTATTGCCATAACCAATAATGCCTAGGCACTTCACGATAATATCCAAATATTAATCTATCTCAGACATCACTAAACTGGCGCCGGCCAGAGTCGAAGACCAGACTTAACGGTAGTTGCCGACCCCCGCCTGCTATAATCCTAGCGTTTTGGCTATGGATTTCGGACACTTAAAATTTGCTATGAAAACAGCGTGGGTTTTTCCGGGACAAGGCTCCCAGGCGGTAGGGATGACAGGGGGTTTACCGGAAACGGAGCGGGGACGCCGTCGTTTGGCGGAGGCGGAAGAAATTCTCGGCTGGTCGGTGTTAGAGAAATGCCAAGGGGAGGAAGAGGAACTGGGGCTAACCCGCCACACCCAGCCTTGTCTGTACGTGGTGGAAACGATTTTGGCGGATCTGTTACAAGAGCAGGGCGAAAAACCGGACTACGTCGCCGGCCATAGTTTGGGGGAATATTCGGCGCTCTACAGCGCCGGGGTCTTTGATTTTGGGACGGGCTTAAAATTGGTGCAAAAGCGGGCCTTGCTGATGGAAGCGGCCCAGGGGGGCAAGATGGCCGCGGTGATCAAGTTTGACCCGGAGCAATTGCAGATCCTCCTCTCTCAATCTCCAGAGGTAGTTTTAGCCAACGACAACAGCGCCGAGCAGGTGGTTCTTTCCGGCCCCGCCGAGGCGATGGATCAGCTACTTCCGCAACTGAAGGCCAAACGGGTGGTTCCCCTCAAAGTCTCCGGCGCTTTCCACTCCCCCCAGATGACCGCTGCGGCCCAGGCCTTTGAGGCGGTTTTAACCGCTGTCGAATTTAGGGCGCCGCAATGCCCCGTTTTAGCTAACACCGACCCTAGCCCCAGCGCCGACCCGGCGGTTCTCAAAAGTCGCCTGCTGGCCCAGATGACCGGGGGGGTGCGCTGGCGGGAAATTCTGCTAACCCTGCCGACCCTAGGGGTAACCGACCTCTGGGAAGTGGGCCCCGGAAAAGTGTTGACGGGGCTGGCGAAACGAACCTGTCCCAGTCTGGCGCTGAAAAATATCGGCGATCTGCCTGACCTTCCCTAAAATAGGGTTACACTTCATTACCGAAGGGACGTTAATTCCCTCGGCGCCGTTTTTTCCCTTGACCCCTCCCCTTTGAGCAACACAGCAAGGAGTATCGATTGTGGCCACTCACAAAATCCTCGTCATCGACGATAGTAAAGTGATTCGGATGCGGGTGCGGGACATGCTCCCCCAGGGTAACTTCGAGGTGCTCGAAGCCCGGGACGGGCTGGAGGGGTTTAATCTGATTAAAACCGAGCGTCCCAATTTAATTATGTTGGACTGGCTCCTACCCAAGATGACGGGCTGGGAGGTCTATCAAGCGGTGCAGGAAAACTATGATCTTAAAAGTATTCCCCTGGTTCTAATGTCGGGACGAAAGGAAGAGGTGCTGGAAAAACTGGCGGAACCCTTTGAGTTTTTCGCCTTTGTGGAAAAACCTTTTGAGCAAAAGGAGCTGGTGGCGGCCATCAAAGAGGCCATGGTGAAAGCCAAGAAGCATCCCAAACCCGTCAGCGCCGCTCCTGCCAAAGCCTCCACCCCGGAAACTGGCGACGACCTGCAGGCGCTCAAGCAACAGGTGGCCCATCTGACCGCGGAGGTGGAAAGCCTCAAGAAAAATATGTCCCAGTTGGTGGCCTTTATCCGCCAGAAACTCAGCTAAAGCTTGCCAAAGCGCCGGTGACGGCCCTGAAAATCCAACAGCGCCTGGTGGAGAGATTCCCGGTCAAAGTCCGGCCAGAGGGTGGATGTCACGTAAATTTCGGCGTAGGCCATCTGCCAAAGCAAAAAGTTGCTAATGCGCATCTCCCCGCTGGTGCGGATCAGTAAGTCGGGGTGGGAAAGCCCCCGGGTGTAGAGGTGTTTTTCCATGACCCCCTCGTCGATTTCCTCCGGCGCTAGCTGGCCCTCTTGAACCAAACGGGCAATAGCCCGACAGGCATCGAGAATTTCCTGTTGGCCGCCGTAGTTGGTGGCCACGGTGAACTGAATGCCGGTATTGGTTTCTGTTTCCGCCATGGAGCGGTCGATTTCCGCCTGTAAAGAAGCTGGCAGAGCGCCGAGGTTGCCCACGAAGCGAATTTGCACGTTTTTTTCGTGCATCTCCCGCAATTCTCGGCGCAGAACCCGCTCAAAGAGGGTCATCAAAAATTCCACTTCCTCCAGGGGACGCCCCCAATTTTCCGTGGAAAAGGCGTAGGCTGTCAGCGCCGGAATCCCCCAATCATCGCAACAGCGTAGAAGACCCTTGAGGGCGTCCACCCCCCGCTGGTGCCCCCGAATCCGGGGCAGACCTTTTTGTTTCGCCCAGCGGCCGTTGCCGTCCATAATCACGGCGATATGACGGGGCAGGCGCTCGGGGTCAAGGTCGAGGGGACAGTCTTGCAACAGGGGGGAAGAAGCAGTCATCTTTACGATTTATCGTCTGGAGCCGGAGGAGAAGCGCGGCCCAAAAAGCGCCGCAGAAACCATTTTCCTTGGGAACCCAGGGCCCGGCCCAGATGCCCCAGGCGGGGCGCCACCGTTTCCCGCTCCGTCAGGGGGGTAAATTGGGCGTCCAGTAATTCCCTTAGTTTACTGCTAGTTAGGGGGCGATTGAGCTTTCCCCGCTCCGCCAGAGTAATGGAGCCGGTTTCTTCGGAGACCACGATGCAGAGGCAATTTTCGCTCCGCTCCGTGATGCCCATGGCGGCCCGGTGCCGGGTGCCCAACTGGCGGGAGGCGCTCCGCTCGGAGAGGGGTAAAATGACGCCCGCCGCTAAGACGCGACTGCCGCGAATGAAGACGGCGCCGTCGTGGAGGAGGGTTTTGGGTTGGAAAATGGTTTGCAAAAGCTCTTTGGACAACTCGCCGTTGAGGGTCACGCCGGGGTTCACAAAAATACGACTATCCAAACTGCCCTGGGTTTCCACCACCATCAGCGCCCCGATCCGATTTTGGGAAAGCTCCTTGACCGCGTCGATGATTTCGTCGATGGCGCTCTCGGTTTTGGGAATAGAAGCGGGGGGTTGAAAAAGCTTCAGAAGTTTGCCCCGGCCCAAGAGTTCCAAGGCCCGGCGAAATTCTACCTGGAAAATCACCGCTAGGGCCACCGCGGCGCCGAGAACCAGTTTCTCCAGGACAAATTGGAGCAGTTCTAGCTGAAGAATCCGGCTCAAGACCTGGGCGCCGACGAGGACGAGTAACCCCCGTAGCGTCCAGAGATTGGGGTATTCCCCAATAACCAAACTGACTCCATAAAACAGGGCCGCCACCAAACCGAGATCGAGGGCATTATGGAGCAGTTGCAATAAGGCGCTGGAGTTAACGGGAAAGCCCGTCATGGGTCAAGGGGGGTTAACAGTAATCTCTATTTCAAGAGACGATGGGGCAGGCAGTCCTGACGGATGAGATCGCTATAGGACTCCCGTTTGAGAATCAAGTTGGCTTCGCCGTTCTTGACTAACACCGCCGCCGGTCGGGGCAGACGATTGTAGTTAGACGCCATGCTGTAGTTATAGGCGCCGGTGGCGAAAACTGCGACAATATCCCCCGGCTCGGCGCTGGGTAAAGAGAGGTCCTTAATCAAAATATCCCCGGATTCGCAGTGTTTGCCCGCCAGGGTCACCGGCTCCGTGGCAGGCGCCGTCGCTTTATTGGCCAAAATCGCCCGATAGAGGGACTGGTAAGTAATGGGGCGGGGATTGTCGGACATGCCCCCGTCCACCGCTAGATAGGTGCGAATCCCCGGAATCACTTTCTTGCCCCCCACCCGATAGGCGGTGACACAGGCCGTCCCAATTAAGGAGCGCCCTGGCTCCGCCATCAGTTTGGGTAGGGCTAACCGGCGCTTTTCGCAAGCTTGAACCACGGACTCGGAAACGGCCTTAACCCACTCTTCAATACTGGGGGGGTCGTCCTGTTCGGTGTAGCGAATCCCCAAACCGCCGCCAATATTGAGAATCTCCAGGGGCAAGCCATAGCTTAAGCCCTTTGCCAACCAATCCGCCAAGACATCCCCTAAATCTTGGTGGGGCTGGCGCTCAAAAATCTGGGAGCCGATGTGGGCGTGGAGGCCGAGGCAGTGGAGGCAGGATTGTTGGGCGACAAAGGTAAAGACGGCGTCCAATTGCTGGGGGTCAAAGCCAAACTTACTATCTAAATGCCCGGTGCGGATATAGTCGTGGGTGTGGCACTCGATGCCGGGGGTGAGGCGCAACAAAATGGGAATCGGCGCTTCCGGGCGGGCGGCGCCGAGGCGGGCCAGGGTTTCCAACTCTAACCAGTTATCGACGATGATGACGCATCCCACCGCCAAGGCTTCTTCCAATTCGTGCTGGGATTTATTATTGCCGTGGAAGTAAAGTTTACTGGCCGCTTCCGCCGTGTTCCAGCCCATTTGCCCCAAGGTTCTCAGCGCCGTATAGAGTTCGCCCCCGGAAACCACGTCAAAGCCCAGGTCTTCTTGAGCCACCACGGCGCAGACCGCCAAACAACTCCAGGCCTTAGAGGCATAGATGACCTGACTGGGGCCGGGATAATGGGTTTTAAAGGCTTCCCGATACTGCCGGCAGGCGGCCCGGAGGGTGGCTTCGTCCAGAACATAGAGGGGAGAGCCGAACTTTTCGACTAAAGCGGGGACGTCGGAACCGCCAATTTGCAAATGTCCCTGGGCGTTAATCTCGGCGCTGAGGGGAACTAAATTTTGGTTGGGGGAGGAGGAGCGGGGTTGATCTATAAAGGTCTGTCCAGAGCGGGAGGGGGGCAATTCCGTAGAAAGCATGGGGGAGTGTAAGCAGGAGAAGAAACCGTCGATACTTCAGTGTATCAAGGGGCGGGCAGATCCACTGCGGCTTTTTGCGGGCCGGCGCCGAAACCGGAATCCGTCGGCTTGACTAGAATAGGGAAGCTCGAATCTAAATTCCTGAGAGGGTTGTGATTGTCCATGAAAGCGCCCTACTGGTTGGTGATAGCCGGATGTTTAAGCGGTTTCTTTCCCCTCTGGGGATGCGCCGCGGCGCCGACGGTTCCCGAGACTCTCTCGGCGCCCCAGGCGGAGGAATTGCCCATCACCGCCGTCAAAACGGTGTCCGTCGTTCAGGGTTTGGAGCATCCCTGGGGCATGGCCTGGCTCCCGAACGGGGACATACTGATTACCGAGCGCCCCGGACGCCTGCGGCGGGTTCGCAATGGGAAACTAGACCCCAATCCCATTCCGGGGGTCAGCGAAGTCTCCACCATCGGCGCTCAACAAGTTTTCGCCAGCCAACAGGGCGGACTGCTGGATATCGCCGTTCATCCCCGCTTTCAGGAAACGGGATGGCTCTATTTTTCCTACGCCCACGGCGATCGAGAAGCAAACCGGACTCGGGTGGCCCGGGGCAAGTTTGACGGCGAAGTTCTCCAAAATTGGGAGGTGATTTTTGAAGTGGGACAGAGTAAAAAAGACGGTCAACACTTCGGCTCTCGTTTGGTTTGGCTACCGGATCAAACCCTGTTAGTGTCCATCGGGGACGGGGGCAATCCGCCGGTTCAGTTAGAGGGCAAGTTAATTCGCCTCCAGGCCCAAAACCTCGGCAGTCATTTGGGAAAAGTCATTCGCATTACCGAAGACGGGAAAATTCCCCCGGATAATCCCTTTCTTAACCGCTCAGGAGCGGCGCCGGAAGTCTGGAGCTATGGTCACCGCAATATCCAGGGCATGGCCTACGATCCCCTGCGCGGGAAGGTCTGGGCCACGGAACACGGCTCTCGGGGGGGCGACGAATTGAACGAAGTTCGGAAGGGGGAAAATTACGGCTGGCCCCTCGTTTCCTTTAGTTTGGAGTACAGCGCCGAACAACCGGTGGCGCCGAAAACCGCAGATCCGGCCATGATCCCTCCTCAACGGGTCTGGACGCCCGCCATCGCCCCCTCCGGTTTAGCGGTCTATACCGGCGACCGTTTTCCCCAGTGGCGGGGTAATTTATTTCTGGGGGGTCTCGTCTCCCGGAGCCTCCATCGGCTGGAGTTGGACGGAACTGGCCGCATTCAAAGAGAATCCCGCGTGCCGATTGGGGAGCGGACGCGGGACGCGCGGCAGGGGCCGGACGGTTATTTATACGTTTTAACTGATGAAAATCCCGGCCAGTTGTTGCGTCTAACGCCGGAGTAGGCATTAGTAGGCTAGCGTTTCTAGGGTTTGGCGGAGATAGCGGCGGACTTGACTTTCTAAGGTGGAGGCGACTTCCCTTTGGTCGTCTTGCCAGCACTTAAAGCCGGAGGTGGAGGCGATGGCTTGCTGGAGGTTTTTCCAAACCGGGGTTTCGGGCGCTTCAGGGGCGGAAAGGGGGATAGAGGTCATAGTATTGCCTTCTCGATGAATAATTCTGGGTCAAGGGTCTTAATCTGTTTATAGAGTAACCCAGGTTTTGGCGAAAAACTGCTATCTGGGGCACACCCGGCGGGAAATCCAGCGTAGCTTGGCGGGGAGGGGATTGCGATTTTTTGTATAAAAAGTTACATTTTCAACCATTGCCTCCCTCAGACCCAAGAGGCAGTGTTTGAAGAGGATATTGTTACGTTTCTTCATAAAACTTAACTTTTTGTCATAATGGGGACGTTGTTATTTTATCGAGGCCTCCTCCATGCGCGTCCAATCCGCTCTGCTACTAGGACTGTCCGGTCTAGTCTTTGGCCTTAACGCTCCCGCCATGGCCCAGACTCGCCAGCCGGCGCCGCTCGTCGCCCAAGCCAAGGCCACCCAAAGCCAAACCATCGTTGAGATCGCTCAGGGCAATCAATCCTTTAGCACCCTCGTGGCGGCGCTGAAGGCCGCTGGTCTAGTGGAGGCGCTTTCGGGGAAAGGCCCCTTCACAGTCTTTGCTCCCACGGACGAAGCCTTTGCCGCTCTCCCCAAGGGGACACTGGAAATGCTTCTAAAGCCGGAAAATAAAGATAAGCTAGTCAAGATCCTCACCTATCACGTCGTCTCTGGGGACATTACCTCCGCCCAAATCCAGTCTGGCCCCGCTAAAACCCTAGAGGGTCAGAACCTGATGATTAAGGTCAAAGACGGCAAAGTTAAAGTCAATAAAGCGACGGTCATCTCCGCCGATGTAGACGCCAGCAACGGCGTGATCCACGTCGTTAATCAGGTGCTCCTGCCCCCCGACCTCTTCCCCAAACCTAATCAGCCCAGCAAGTAGATTTTTAACTTAAGTCGTAGTTTGCCAACAGAAGCCTGACTAAGCGAATCACGAACAGGCTCTCGTTAGCGACCCCCTTGCCAAGCGACTCTGTATACACAAGCACCAAAATAAATCCCCCCTCGCCACCTTTAGAAGGGGGGAACCAGCTTCAAAGTCCCCCTTGCAAAGGGGGATTTAGCGATATCGAGCGTTTATAGATGGATAAAAACCCTCATACAGGAACTTTCATCAACGCCGTTAAAACCAGCGCCGTCAACACCAAACAGAGGAAACCCCCCAGCCCGGCTAAGGGTTGATTAAAGCGTCCCGTTAGCCAAGTCCCCTCCGGACGGGGATAGGTCAACAATCCGGCGCTATCGACGGAGGCTAAGCCAAACACCCAAGCGCTATGGAGTCCCCAGGCCAATCCCAACTCTCCCTGATCCGCCGTCCGGGCTAGAACCAAGACTAAACCTAAAGCGAACAAACCGGGAATTTGGGGCAGGGTTTGACGGCGCTCCCAGATTAAATGGAGGAGAGCAAAAACGGCGCTAACGCCCAGCGCCGCGGCCCAGGGAGTCCAGGACAGTTGTAGATGGGTCTGGAAAATGCCCCTAAAGATTAACTCCTCCGCGGCGCTGATTCCCAGGGCCAAGACTGCGATGGGGAGGCTGAGCTTGAGCCAGAGCGCCCAGTGTTGAGCCTGCCAGCGACAGACCCCCAAAATGCTGTGGAGACCCCAAACGAGGGTTAAGCCCAGTAAACCTAAAACCCAACCCAGAAGACTATGGAGCCAAAACCGGGGTTCGGCGCTCCAGCCGTAGTCGGGTAAAGACGTTTCTGAAAGCCAGAGCCAGAGTGTGATCACCCCCGGCGCTAGGAGGTAGAGGGGAATGACCAAGCTTAATTTTTGGCTCGGTGTCGCGTCTTGCCTCGGGTTCCAACCTACTTTGGCCATCAGGGGCAGACCGATGGGCAACCAGACCAGAAACCAAAGGGCAAGGAAACTCCCCAATTGCCCCAGGGACGGCCAGGCCAGCCACGCCGTTAAAACGTTGGTCAAGGTTGATTCGCCTCCCGCAAACGAGAGACGAGAAAACGATTCATCCAGCCCTCAAAATAGCGCCGATTGGCCTGACGTTGTTCAGGGTTTTCTGTATTGACGGGATAGGGCGCTAGACCTAAAATAGCGGCGGTGGTGACGCAAAACATGGACTTTTGGAAAGTTTCACAAATTTTGACCAACAGGTCTTCTTCCCCGCGCCCCTGACTTTGATAGACCCGCCGTAGGTAGTCCGGTAAATAATGGCGCATATCCTGCATCAAGAGGGTCGGGGGAATACCGGCGCCGCCGATGGGCAGGGGATCGGCGTAGAGAGCGCCGTAGGTAAAGAGTTCCTGCTCGTAGGGAATTTGATAGGCTTGGGCGTTATAGGTGACGGTGCCCATGAAGGGGGTGCCCCGGAAAAAGACCGCCTCGACGTAGGGAACGGCGGTGTCGGTTAAAAAGGTTAACCCAGCGGAGGCGGGTAAAAGGGGATAGGTTTTGCCCTCAAATTCGACTTGGTAGGTAATGGGGCGCCCGGCATCCGCCACTAGACCGTCTAAAATATGTTGCACGACCTGGGGAATGGTTTGCATCTCGCCCTGGTCGTAGCGGTCCGATAAACTGAGGAAAATATCCGCCATTACCCGCCAGAACTGCCCCAAGCCAGAATAGTAGGCCATCATCCGTAGCTGCTCCGGCAAAAACTCGGGAAAGAGTCGGTTAAGCAGTAATAAAAAGGGATTGTGCTTAATTTTAGCGCCGATCAACGCCTGAGCGTTCTCTTGAAACTCAGGGCTATCTAAATAGTCGTCTAACCCACCGCCGCCGTGCCACATCATGGTTTTCATGCAGTATTCGGCGTACTCGAAATTAATCCGGTCGTGCCACCAATGTTTAAGCAATTGAGAGCCGGTGACCTGCCCGTTGAAGTATTTGAAAAAGGGAAATAAAACTAGGTATTGATACTGGGCGATATAGAGCAAATTCTGGGAATAGGCATCCAAGACCACGCCATAACTTTTGAGAATCCCCACCACTTCCAACACATTTTCTGGGCTATCTCGTAAAAGCGCTTCCCCCCGTTCTAAACGGTCAATATAGGCGCTGAAGGGATGGGTAGAAGGCGGGAGGAGTGTCGGAGTCATGGGAAAAAAATTAGGATTTAAAACCAGATCTAGGGTTCGGTCAATCCCCCTACACTTCGGCAAGCTCAGTGGGACAATCCCCCTTACCCAGGGGGATTTTAAATCCGTTTCCCCCCTTTCAACGGCGCCGTACTGAGCCTGTCGAGGTGGGGGTTAGGGGGGATAAGATTCGCAGTTTACCTTTGGAAAAAACTTAAAATAGGTGGTTTTAATCTTAGCGGATCTGGCGGCCGTAATTCTCCCCCCGCCAGCGCCGGAGGGCCGCTTGGGCCTGTTGGTAGAGCGCCCCTTGATCCCTTGGAACCAACTGAGCCGCGGCGACGGCGTCTGACCAATTGCCCGCTTCGGCCCGACCCTGGGCAATCTCCCAAATAATCTCGCTCCAGCGCCGAATTTGCCGCTGAGCTTGGGAATAAGCCGGGGACTGGGGCGGAACCTCCCGCAGGGCGGCGATGGCGTCGATAAAGGCCGAGGCCTGTTGCCACTGGAGGGAGCGCTGGGCTTTCTGGGCCATGGGGGAGGGTAGCGCCGGGGAGCGGGAACGAAAAACCACCCCTGTCAGTAAACCTAAACTCACCAGGAGCAGGAATAGCCCTGCCAGTCGGAGGGGCGTTGGCCGCGACAACCGGGCCGGCGTGGCGGGAGCCGAAGGAACGACAGCAGGTAAACCGGGAAAAAGGGGTTGATTGTAGTCCCAGGGACGACCGGAAAGGACGACGAGGCGTTCCCCTTCGGCGCTGTTCCAGGATTGAGCCCGCAGTTGCCGCTCTAACTCCGCGAGGGTTAGATCCTTACCGGAGCGCCGACAACTCTCCAGGAAGGCCCGGGCCAAACGGGGCGACGTTTGGGTGCCCCGATTAATATGGGCCACTAAATTTACCCCACATTGTTTCGCCAGCCAGAGACCGCGACCGCTGAGGGGATGCCCCGGCCCGATGGGGGTTAAATCCAAGACCAACAGCGCCCGAGCTTGGGCAGAGGGTTGGAAACGCCGCAAAAGCCAGCCCAGGGGTAGAGCCGTCGAGGCGAGGTAATTCTCCTCAGCCTCCTGGAGCAGGAGATAATCTTGACCCCAGACCTGGGCGCTATAGCCTTGGAAAAAACAGAATTGGAGCGGCGTCTCGACAAAATTGGCGATAGTCTCCGCCGTCGGCGCCGTCTCCGTGGCGGAGGTTAAGAGTTCTCCCTGAGAGGGGGATAACCGGCGCCAAAAACTCGCCAGCGCCCGCCAATCGGCAGGAGAGCCGTTCAACTGGGGAAAATCGTCATAGCGATCAACGCCGACGACGAGCCACCGAAAAGATTCTGCGTTTGCCTCTACCCATCCCACAACGTCATGGCCTACTATAGAAAGGTTGTCAACTTTTTTTAGTGAAGCGTATGGCTTGCCCCAAGAAGAAAACCTCCAAAGCGAAACGGGACCAGCGCCGGGCCCATTGGAGAAACCAGGCGTCCCTCCAAGCCCAGAGGGCCCTCTCCCTCGGCAAATCCGTCCTCTCAGGGCGCTCCAATAGTTTTGTCTTCCCTGAAGATGACGAAGAGGAAGAGGAATAGGATTCTGTTCGAAGACTGTTGGCTAGGGGGACTTAAAATCCAGTTCCCCTACTATAGGGAACATCCCGGGTGTCTCGGTGGTCTGTCTCCCTCATTGAGGACAAGCATAGATGTCAGACCTTCTATAGTTAACCAGTGTTATATGAGTATTTAATTGGGCAGTTTGCTAGCAGGGTAAGCACATCTCAAACCCTATTGACAACTAGGTTGTAGAGTCTGAAGGCAGAATGGGGAGAGCACAGTGGAGGAGGTTAAGCATATAATTATTGTCCATAGCGGCTCGTTTAAACTTCTGTCGCAAACTACGTATACTAGAGTCCTCTCGGTTAAGCGTATACTTGATCAAATAGCCCGCATTCGGCGGGTTGGCAGAAGCCCAAAACAATTTATATGCTTTACTCCACGATCCTGCGTTTCGCAGGTTGCCGCTATTGATAGCGTAATTAACTTAAACTACACTTGCGATAGCGCAATAGGTTTTACTTACGCTCTGTCTATAGCGCATCTATCTGCACTACTACGCTCCATATAGCGTGTGCGGAATGTGGAATATCTAGCTCAATTCCCGAAAGCCTTGCCTAGACTGGCTTTTAAAATAATCAAGATTCCCATGGCAACCTGCGGAATGTAGACAGTTTTTGTGATTATTTTACGGCGCCGGGGATTGTGAGGCGGTAACCGTCGTTTTGACCTAGGAGGACGGCGCTGTTCGGATTCGTTCTCTGGAATGGGGGAGACCTTAAGGGGATTAGAGAGAGAAGCCCTGAAAGCTCATGTCTCGTCTCCTAAATGATTCGTCGTCTACTTCCAAGCCTAGAATAGAAAAAACAAGAAAAGGAACAATATCCGCTACCACTCCGGGAATTGTCTGTTTCTGAAGTTGACTCCGGCATCATATAGCAGTCACAAGTGAGTTGTAAAATTTTAAATCCCCGAACCCTTACGGGTAAAGGCTTTGAGTAGAGGGACAATTTACAACCTAGATGTGACCGCTATAGCAGGACTAAGTGAATCATGAACAAGCTCCAATTAGTACCTCCATTCTAATAGAGGTTGGGGAGATAATCATTAGATTATGTTCACCACCCATTTAGTCCCGCTATATTGCGTCTTTAATTCTTGTGAACTTTCAGTTCTATCTAGGAGAAATCGATCATGTTCAACGCCGACGACTATGGCCAAGCCCTGGCCTCCTCTTTTTTATTTTACGAAGCCCAACGCTCTGGGGTTTTACCCGCTACTAATCGGATTCCTTGGCGCCGCGATTCCGCCCTGGGAGATGCAACGGCGCGGTACGACGCCAATAATAACGGTCAACTGGAAAATAACGAAACCCTCAGCCGAGACTTAGCCGGGGGCTATTACGACGCGGGCGACCGAATGAAGTACGCTTACCCTTTGGCGAGTTCTTTGACTCTTCTAAGCTGGGGAGCTACGCAGTATCAAGGTGCCTACGAAGCTACGGGTCAATTAGACGAGGCGCTGGACGCGATTAAATGGGGAACTGATTGGCTCCTCAAGGCCCACGAAACCACGGGTACAGGGGCGTCCCTACAAACGGTTCGGCTCTGGGGTCAGGTAGGCCGTACAGATACGGATCACAATAATGTTTCCGACGATCAAAATATCGCTCTGCCCCGTCCCGCCTACTTTATTGATGCCAGTAAACCCGGCTCCGATTTAGCCGCCGAGGCGGCCGCCTCCTTTGCCTCCGCCTCCATTCTCTTTCGGGCCGCGGACAGCGCCTACGCCGACCAACTGCTCAACCACGCCCAGGCGCTGTACAAATTCGCCTACCAATACCAGGGGCGCTATTCCAACGTCATTACCGATACTCCCTACACTTCCAATAACTACAATGACGACTTGGCTTGGGGCGCTGTCTGGCTCCATAAAGCTATTAAGTCCATTAATGGCAACATTAATGAAACCTTTAGCTGGGCGGGCAATCAAACCTATTTGCAAATCGCCAAGAGTAAAAACTTTGGGCTGGGAAACTGGACTCAGACCTGGGGCAACAAGGAGTACGGAACAGCGGTCTTAATTGCCCAGGAAGATCCCGTCTACGATAAAACCGGTCTGGAAAACTGGCTCAATTATTGGACGGAGCCTGGCCCCGGGCACATCGCCTATAGCCCCGGCGGTCTGGCTTTTTTAAGTCAATGGGGATCATTGCGTCTAGCGGCCAATACGGCCTTTTTAGCGGCGGTCTATAGCGACACGGTGCGGGATTATAACGGTCGCTACGCTAATTTCGCCCAGTCCCAAATTGACTATATGCTGGGGGACAATCCCCGTAATTCCAGCTATCTGGTGGGTTTCGGATCCAATTATTCCCGCAATCCCCACCACGCCAATGCCCATCTTAACTATAACCCCGCCTACAACGGCTCCAATGGTTGGACCGTCTTTAATAGCAATACCCCCAACTACAATCTTTTAATCGGCGGTTTAGTGGGCGGCCCCGGCTCTGCCAATGATTTTGACTACGAGGACAACCGCCTCGATTATGTCCGCAACGAAGTGGCGCTGGACTATAACGCCGCCTTTACTGGAGTTTTGGCTTACCTTTACCAAAATTCCGCCCCCTCCATTATTCCCACCGCTAACCTCAGCGCCGCTCAAACTCTGATTGAAGGGCAGTTTCAGCCCCAATCGGCGGTCTATACCATCACCCTGACGGAAGCCTCTAACCAAACCATTACCCTGAACTATAGCTCCGTCAATGGAACGGCGCTGGCGGGTTTGGATTACACCTCCGTCAGCGGTTCCCTCACCTTTGCCCCTGGCGTGTTGAGTCAAACCCTTGCGATTCCTATTCTGAACGACGACCGTAAAGAAGGAAACGAAACCTTTACCCTGAGCTTGTCCAACCCTAACGGCGCCGTCCTGGGAACCAGTAGCGCCGTCACCACCCTCACCGACACCCTCAAGGCCAGCGCAACCACAGTTCTCCCCGCTGGGGTGGAAAACCTAACCCTCTTGGGCAACGGCGCCATTAACGGAACCGGCAACAGCGGCCCCAATGCCCTGACAGGCAATAACGGAGCGAATCAACTTTTCGGCGGCCCTGGCAAGGACAGCCTGAACGGCAAGGGAGGCGACGATCTCCTCAACGGTGGCCCCGGCGCCGATACCCTAACGGGGGGAACGGGAGCCGATATTTTTCAATTTCAATGGGGGGAATCAGGGGTTAACGCGCCAGACCGGATCAAGGATTTTGTCTGGGGTTTGGATAAAATCGACCTCCTGACTAGCGGCGGCGCCGACGGGGGACTGCCGACCCAATTCAGTCGGGCCAACGACCAGTCTGCCACTAACCGTAGTGCTATTGTGAACGCCGTTTTTAGCGATGCCGACGGACAAACCCCCGGCGGTCAACCTCTCGCCACCGGCGCCGCCGCTCTGGTTGTCGCGCCCAATGCGACTTACTTGATCGTTAACGACGCCGCCCCCGGCTTTCAGTCCTCCCAAGATCTCTTGATTAACTTAACGGGCTATAGCGGCGCTTTACCGTCCCTCGGAGCCATCGCAGTGGGAGCTTTATTCATTTAGTTCTTTAGTCCCAGCAAAAGCGCCGTAACTGATGACGGCGATAGCGGCTCCCTGGGGATCTTGGATCAGGGCGAATCGGGAGGCCGGGGGAATGGAGACCGGAGGAATCAGGACTTTACCCCCCAAGGTTTCTACTTTCTGGAGGGTAGAGTCCAAGTCCTCGACGGTAACGTAGGTTCCCCAGGTCGGTTTCATGCCCTCCGGCGCCGGAGAGATGCCGCCGATTTCTTGACCCTCGACTTCGATGACGGTGTAGGGGTTCTCGGAGACCTGACCCTCCTTGAATCGCCAACCCAAGACCTCCCCATAGAAAACCTTGGCGGCGCTGGGGTCTGTAGTGATTAACTCGCACCAACTAAAGGCGCCGGGGGTTTGGAAAGGGTTCATGGCTCTATCCTCTGGTTTTGTCTATCTTATCTCCTAGTCTTAGGGTTAGTTGGTTCCAGAACTAGAAATATCCCGAAAGTCTTCAACATTAGCAACGATGAGATTGGTTTACGGGGACGCTAAATTGATTGTTAAGGTTGGTGGTACTTCCTGCGATAAAATTGGTTTGAGCCAAAAAATTAACCCCGTCGCTAAAGGTAAAAGTCGGTTTTCAACCGACTGCACCTACTCGAAAGCTAATAGCTGAAACGGAGCCGAGAAAGATAAAGTCAAGCTATTAAGACCCCCACAAGTAGCCCCGGCGCTAGAACCCGCAAAAGATAAGCCACTTACAGTTGCTCGGCTATTGCCATTGGAGAAATTGGAGGCCGTTAAGGTAACGCTGTTCATGGTTTTTGTGACAGAGGCGAGTCCGTTATTGTTGGCGTCAAAGCTAAAAATCGTTAGGATCACCTGGGCCGGTTGGGCAAATAGAGTTAGACCAATAAGTACAGCCCCCGCCCACCCTTATCCATAAGTTTTGCTAATTTCATAGTTGCTCCAAGAATGGACTTAAAAGAGGTCTAGAAAAAATCTTGCAGGAATATTCCTAGATTTGGCATTGTGGGTTTAATCTCCCTTGGAAAGGGGGACTTTGAAGACAGGTTCCCCTCTTTCCAAGGGGGACTAGGGGGGATTCTGACACTCGCTATTTAGGTAAAAGTCCTCAATTCTGGGCTTTATCCCCCTTCTATGGCGCCCAGAGAATAGGAGAAGAGGCGGAGGATGAGGGCAAACCGACTTTAACCCCTCGGGAGTGCGGAAACCTACACTTTTGCTCCGGCGGGACTTTCCGGCACACTAAGAGCTATGGAAAAAGGTGTTGCTTGGGAGGCGACTCTTCCAACCCCCTTTCGCCTGTCTTATAGTTACTGGAGTCAAATTTAACGTTATGGGAAAAGTTGTTGGCATTGATCTTGGAACCACCAACTCTTGCGTTGCGGTGATGGAAGGGGGCAAACCCACCGTAATTGCCAACGCTGAAGGTTTTCGGACGACGCCCTCGGTGGTGGGCTACGCCAAAAACGGAGACCGGCTGGTGGGGCAAATCGCTAAGCGCCAGGCGGTGATGAACCCCGGCAATACCTTTTATTCGGTGAAACGCTTCATTGGTCGCAAGTTCGACGAGATTACCAACGAAGCCACGGAGGTGGCTTACCAAGTGCTTCGGGACGGGAGCGGCAACGTCAAATTGGACTGCCCCGCCCAGAGCAAACAGTTTGCGCCGGAGGAAATCTCTGCCCAGGTGCTACGGAAACTGGTGGACGACGCCAGTAAATACCTGGGGGAAACCGTCACCCAGGCGGTGATCACTGTGCCCGCCTACTTCAACGACTCCCAGCGCCAAGCCACGAAGGATGCCGGGAAAATCGCCGGGATCGAAGTCCTGCGGATTATCAACGAACCCACCGCCGCGTCTTTAGCCTATGGGCTGGACAAGAAAAGCAACGAAACCATTCTCGTCTTTGACCTCGGGGGCGGCACCTTCGACGTTTCGGTCCTAGAAGTCGGGGAAGGGGTTTTTGAAGTCCTAGCCACCTCCGGGGACACCCACCTGGGCGGGGACGACTTCGACAAAAAAATTGTGGATTACCTAGCCGCCGAGTTCAAGAAAACCGAAGGTATCGATCTCCGTCAGGATAAACAGGCGCTCCAGCGCCTGACGGAAGCGGCGGAGAAAGCTAAAATCGAACTCTCCGGGGTTTCCCAGACAGAAATTAACCTGCCCTTCATTACCGCCACTCAAGACGGGCCCAAACATTTGGACACCACCCTGAGCCGGGCCAAATTTGAAGAACTCTGCGCCGACCTGATCGACCGGTGCCGGATTCCAGTGGAGAACGCCGTCCGGGACGCCAAAATCGACAAAAGCGCCCTGGATGAAGTGGTTCTTGTCGGCGGCTCCACCCGCATCCCTGCGGTGCAGGAATTAGTCAAAAAAATCCTCGGCAAAGACCCCAACCAGGGGGTTAACCCCGACGAAGTGGTAGCAGTAGGCGCCGCCATTCAGGGGGGCGTTTTAGCTGGGGAAGTGAAGGATATCCTCCTGTTGGACGTCAGTCCCCTCTCCCTCGGGGTGGAAACCCTCGGCGGCGTGATGACCAAAATCATTCCCCGCAACACCACCATCCCCACCAAAAAATCGGAAACCTTCTCCACTGCGGTGGATGGCCAAAGCAACGTGGAAATCCACGTCCTGCAAGGGGAACGGGAAATGTCCAAGGACAACAAGAGCCTCGGCACCTTCCGCCTCGATGGCATTCCTCCGGCGCCCCGAGGCGTGCCCCAAATCGAAGTCACCTTCGACATTGACGCCAACGGTATTCTGAACGTTACCGCCAAAGACCGGGGCACCGGCAAAGAGCAGTCCATCAGTATTACCGGTGCCTCCACCCTGCCCGACACGGAAGTGGAGCGCATGGTCAAAGAGGCGGAAGCCAACGCCGCCGCCGACAAAGAGCGCCGGGAGAAAATCGATCGCAAAAACCAAGCGGATTCCTTGGTCTATCAGGCCGAAAAACAACTCTCGGAGTTGGGGGATAAAGTGGCCTCTGCCGATAAAACCAAGGCTGAGGGTTTGATCAAAGACCTGAAGGAAGCCATCGCCAGCGAGGACGACGCTAAAATCCAGACCCTCCTACCGGAACTGCAACAGGTACTCTACACTATCGGTACCAACATGTACCAGCAAGCCGGCGGCACCGAAGCCAGTGGCTTTGATCCCAACGCTGGAGGGCCCACGGGCGGCTCGGCGCCCAGCGGCGACGACGTCATCGACGCCGAATTTTCCGAATAATCGGCGCGGTTAGTTCGACTCAACCGCTAACCTAAACCATAGCCGCACTTCAGCCTAACCCGTTGGAGAGCGGCTATTTTCGCTTTCAATCAGGAGGAAACCATAACCCCCGCGTAAGCGTTCAAGGGGGTGATCAACTGCGTACTAAAAGAGTCAAACCCTTACTGGGTATGGTTTTCAGGGACTTTTTCCAAAAGAGACGACACGGCTCAATCTAGGAAAATGGGGGTTGTGAGCCGGGAATTGGGATTTTC
>JBKCES010000162.1:0-7148 GCA_046304295.1 Cyanobacteriota bacterium
GTAAAATTATCGAACTCTCCGACGCTCAAAATAATCCTCAGAGTTACGCCGCCATCGTCCAATACATTATTCTTAGTCATCAACACGAAATCTCCTACTTAAAATTTAACGAACTGATGCGGGTTCTGCGCAAGTGGTACCGCTACTACCAAAGTCTCCGGGAAATTCTCGATAGTCATCCTGCCAGTCAATTTAAACTTCCTTCCGAGTTTGCCGACTCGATCCCAGGGGAAGGTTTATACATGAAATATCTCCAGTGGTTAACGGACAAGAAAACGGGTCTGGTTTACATGGATTTGACTTAATCAGTTGTTAAAACACGGACACTTCTCAAGAACTTATGTAAGTACGTTTCTTGGAAGGCAGGTGTGGCACCACTTTCAGCGTCCGTGTCAATCATCGGCGCCATGCTTTCACAACCAAGTTCCAGTGAGAGATAGAGGGGCTAAGGATTGCCCCTGAGGGACCCTACCAATTCACAAAACTGCCGCCCCCGGAACGATTGGCAAAACCGCCGCCATCAGCCCAGCCATTGCGCCAGGGGTTCACATTGACAAAACCCCGACCGCCGGAGCCGTCGCCCCAGCCCCCGCGCCGACTATTGGCAAAGCTGCGACCGCCGCCGCCGTTGGCCCAGCCCGCCAGCAGTTCCTCGGCGCCGGTATTATCCGTCGGCAATTGTCGAGCTTTCGCCCTCAGAACCGTTCCCAGACGATCTAAGCGCGCTTCCAAATCGACTTGAGGTCGGGCCGCCTGGGCGGTGTCGGCGCCGGTCAGGGTCGAGAGCGTAATCAAAAGAGCCGTCCAACCAAGAGGAGTTTTCATAATTTCAGTTATCAGTTATTAGTTACTAGTTACCAGTTATCAGCCATAGCGGGCCTAAGTGGATCACGAACAGACTTCAGTTAGCTCCCCCCTTTCCACGAGAGGTTGGGGGGATAACCGTTGGATTGTGTTCACTACTCATTCAGGTCTGCTATATCAGTTGTCAGAGATGTTCACTGCTAACTGTTCACTGCTAACTGTATAGCTGTTGATTACCAGTTGACAAAGCCGCCGCCGTTGCGCCAGGGACGATTCCAGAAGCCGCCGCCGTCGCCCCAGCCATTGCGCCAGGGGTTCACGTTGACAAAGCCGCGACCGCCACTGCCGTCGCCCCAGCCCCCGCGCCGGGTGTTGACAAAACCGCGACCGCCGCCGCCGCCGTTGCCCCAGCCTAGCGCCAAATCGCCGGGGTTGGGATTCTGCTCGGGCAGTTGATTGGCTTTCGTGCGAAGGGTTTCTCCGAGACGAGACAACCGAGTTTCTAAATCTGGCGCCGAGTTTTGGGTCGCCGCTTGGGCGGTTTCAGCGCCGACGAGGGTGGAAAGGGCAAGGATAAAGGCTGTCCAGCCGATGGGAGTTTTCATAGGTCAGATTTCAGTTATCAGGTATCAGCTACCAGTTATCAGTTACCAGCTATCAGTGGTGAAGTCATTTGTTGACTGCTTACTGTTCACTGATAACTGTTCACTGTTTAGGGACTTGTTCGTGGGTGATCAGGATGAAGTTAAAAAAGGAGCGGATGCGTTCTGGCTCCACGGGGAGGACACCCTGGGGGCCAAACCAGCGATTGATTAGGGCTGTGGGTTCGGGGTCGCCAAAGACGTAGCCTTCCGCTAGGCGGACGATGGCTTGGTTTGCTAACCGGAGGAAAGCGGGATTATTGTGGGCGACCATACAACCAATGCCGTAACTGCTGTAGGCTTTTTCGGGCATCAGTTTGGCGCTGTCTAGGCCTTCGGTGAGCTTCAGTCCCCGCAACAGTAAACCGTCTCCCGCCACGCCGTCCACTTTCCCGGCTTTCAGGGCCTGGGCGCCTTCCTGGAGGCTAGGGACAGGCACAATAACCGCCTTGGGTTGAACGGATTTGAGAGTCTTTTCAGCCACGGAGTTGGGAACCACTGCGATTTTTTTACCCGCTAGATCCGCCGGGGTCTCCAATTTCAAATTGCCTTGGGCCAATAATTGCAGACCGGTGACGCCATAGCTCACCGTGAAGTCCACATAGCGGTCCCGCTCCCAGGTAAAGGCGCTGTCGCAGGCCAGGTCAATTTCCCCCGTGAGCAGTTTGGGAATGGCCGCCGTCACGTCCGGCGCTTCGACCCGGATGAGTTGAATGTCTTTTCCTAGGGCGCTAGAGACTTCTCGGCGGATTAACTCCGCAATATCAAGGGTATAGCCCACCAGTTCATTTTTATCGTTGACGTAGGAAAAGGGAACCCGGTTTAAGTTGACCCCCAGGGTAAGTTGTCCCGTGCGGGCGGCTTTTTCCAGAACGGTCTCCGCCTGAACCGTCTGACCCGCCGTCAGCGCCAGGAGTAAACCAAGTAGAGAAACCGAAAGCTTTTTGAGCATGGCGTTACTTTCCCAAGGATTTAAAGCTAGTTTAGGGGGTAAGGGCGTAATTTGCGCAACCATTGAGGGACAAATATGGAGGGCGGCCCTTCCGTTCCCCTCAGGGCACGGGAGGAGCGATAGACGCAACCGAGGCAGGCCGGGGGGGGCGCCGTTCCCCAGGCGTAGGCGCCGAGGATTTTTTGAGAGCGGGGGTGGAGGAAAAATTTCAGCATTTGGGTCTGCGACATAAGTTCGTTCTGATGGATTTGGTATTCAACCTGCGGCGGGAAAGGCAATCGGGCGGGGGGATAACCCACTCGACTCCACAGGACGCCGGTGTCGAGGGTAAAAGGCATCTGGGCATAATCCAAGGGTTTTGCCTGACCGAAAATTTGGTTGACTTTTTCCCGAGCTTCTCGACAAAACAGAGCCGAATCGGAATAACCCGGCGACCAAGCGCCGCAGGGGTGAATCAAGGGGGACTCCGGCATCCAGAGTTTTGCTTGGGGCAGGGGCGGCGGGGTTAAATAGTAATCCGCAGTCAGGGAGACGGAGTCTAGGTTCAGGCAGATCTCGTCGCCTTGAAGGCGCTGTTGAACGCCTTGCACCTTTGTCCAAATGACAACCCCCAAGCTTTCTAAATAGGCTTGGAGTAAATGGGCCATTTCCGGGTCTTCCTCCGGCAAGAGATGAGCGTTATGGGTGATTACGTGAACTATTTTTCCTAACGACGCCAAGATTTCTGCCCAAACAATATGCTCAGGGGTTCCGCCCCTCAGCACCCAGCGGTCTCCCGTTAACGGTTCGGTATAAAAAGGCAGTTGGTCTAAGTGTTCCAGGCGCCCTGAAGTAACAACAGGAGGTAGAGAGGTCAGTAAATAATGCTTAGCCTGAAAACGACGTTGGTTGACCTGAAAAGTTAAAGGCCGCTCCTCTAGAAAACGCCCCTCTCCCCAAATCAGGTCAATTCCCTCCAGGGCCAACCGTTGCAGAGGTTCCAAGGGAGAGGCGCCGAGGCCGGAACTCAGGTTTTGAAAGCGCCGGTGGAGTTTTGTTAAAGACTGAGGAGGATAATCTAACTGAAGAGATAGGGATCTAAACTTCAGCCATTTGCGCCAGAGTTGTTCATAAATCTGGGGATTGAGGGTCGGAGATACGGGAAACCCCTGACTCACCCAAACGACCCGTCGGGAAGGAAAGGCTAAGGCCTGACGAGCGGCCTCCGCTCCTTCTGGGCCAGCGCCAATAATCGCCAAGTCGTACATTTCTTACCTAATACGGTAGCCAATTCTGGGGGGGATAGGACTCAGGTTAACGGCGCTCTAATTCGGGAATTTCTTCGCTGTTTTCCAGGAGGGGGGAATGGAGGACGTAGGGTAAACAGGCGCCCTCTAGGCCCTTTTGAATACGGTGGGGGGTTTCCGCAAAAATGATAAATAATGGACACAACTCTTCGGCGCCTTCGCTAAACATATGCGTTTCTTGAGGCGGCATGACCCATTCGTAGTCTCGGTCTAGATAAATTTGGCACTGGCGCCAGCGCCGCAGGAGGTCGGAAAAATCTTCTTCCGGGCGATGGATGAAGATCAAAATTTCGGCGCCGAGTTTAATTTGCCATTCCGGGTCGCACATAATCAGCGCCAAATCACAGGGGAGCGCGATGGCTTCGGCTAAATTGCGGCCGGATTCGGCGGCGCTGGGAGGGCGCACCCGCACAATCGGCAGGGGAATCGTGACAATACTTTGTTCCGGGCGCCGGAGGCTGGGGATTTTTTCCAGGTAAGGACGGTGAAGCTTGAGGAGGGCAATGGCGCCGTCTCGGTTGCAATATTCGGCGAGGCGTTTTTCGTAGTCGGATTGTTTAACAGACATTTCCCATGTCCTACGCGGGAGCGGGGTTTTCAGGAAAACCTATCAGGCGATAGCGATAAAAAAGAGTGGCACCCCAATTTTAGCGTTTTTCGCCCTGGGGATATTTAACGTCCGCCATAGACCGGCTCAAAGGGTGGCCTTTCCAGCCATGGGTAAACTACTCCGGTTGCGCTTCGGAATTCAGGGACGGCGCCGGGGCGGGAGTTTCCGCGGGAGTCGGCGCCGGGGTTGATTTAGTATTCGTTGGAGCCGGAGGGGAGCCGGAACCCTTGAAGAATTTATGCTCCAGTTCTTTAACTAAGGTGTAAAGGACGGGAACCAAGAACAGACTTAGGACGGTGGAGATTAAATAGCCCCCAAAAATCGCCGTCCCTAGAGACCAACGACTCATAGCGCCGGCGCCGGCGGCGACAACAAGGGGCCAAAAGCCCACCAACCCGGAAATGGCGGTCATCAAAATGGGACGTAGGCGCTCTTCCGCCGCAAAGGCCGCCGCCCGGGGAATACTCATCCCCAACTCCATGGCTTGGTTGGCAAACTCCACAATCAAAATGGCGTTTTTACTGGCGAGACCGATCAGCATCACCAGCGCCACCTGGGCGTAAACGTTGTTATTCACCGTGGGCCAAACGGCGTTAGTGGAAAGCATCCAGGTGGCCCTGAGAAGAATCAAGCCCATAGCGCCGAGGATGGCGAGGGGCACCGTCATCATAATGATGGTGGGATCAACGTAACTTTCATACTGGGCCGCCAGCACCAGGAACACCATGATAAAGGCTAGCCCGAAGATAATCGGCGCCGCGCCGGCGGATTGCTTCTCTTGATAGCCCGTGCCGTACCACTCAAAGCCAATCCCCGGCGGCATTTTCTCCTTGACGAGGCGCTCCATCGCCGCCATGGCCTGACCCGTGCTATAGCCCTGGGCCGGAGAAGCCTGCACGTCCACCGCCGAGTAAATATTAAAATGGGTCAAGATAGGCGGGTAGGTAATATTGGTTAACTTGAGGACATTATCCAACTGCACCAAAGCTCCCGTCCGGGATTTGACATAGAGACTGGTAATATCCTCCGGGTTGGAGCGGTACTTGCCCTCCGCCATGGCGTAAACCTGGTAGAGGCGCCCGCCGAGGACGAATTGGTTGATATAACTAGAGCCAAGGTAAGTGCCTAGGGTGCCAAAGATTTCGGAAATAGACACATTTTGGGCGTTGGCTTTCTCTCGGTCGATGGCGATTTCCACTAGGGGCGAACCAAAGGAAAATTGAGTGAAGACCGTGCGAGGATTCAATTCCGGGAGCTTGCGGGCCTCCTGCATATAGAGTTGGATATTCTTAATAAAATCCTCCATGGGCAGGTCGCCCCGGTTTTGGATATAGAAATCCAAGCCCCCCGTGCTACTAAGACCGTCCACCGGCGGTGCGTTCACAGCGATCATCTGAGCTTGCGGCACTTTGGCGGCTAATTCCCGGTTAATCTCGCTCAACAGAGCGAAAACCGAGCGCTGGGGCCCCGGACGCTCTTCCCAATTTTTTAACTTAACGAAAAAGAGAGATTTACTACTGTCGTTTCCCAAAAAGCTAAAGCCCCCCATCCCTAGGACGTGCTCCACCTCCTCCTTGGGTTGAACGATTTTAATGACTTTATCAATCACGTCCTTGGTGTATTCAATGGAAACTCCGGGCGGCGAGTTCCCCAGCATAAAAAAGTAGCCCTGGTCTTCTTCGGGAATAAAGCCCGTGGCGGTGGAGGTATAGACCAGATAGGTGGCGAAAAGCCCCCCCAGATAAACCGGAATCATAATCAGACGAACTCGAATTAAGCCGGTTACCAGACGCCCGTAGCCCCCTTTGATCCAATCGAAAAAGCGGTTAAAGAGATTGAAAAACCAAGCTAAAGGGCCGTGCCGTTTCTTCGCTGGCCGCATCAAAATGGCGGACATACTGGGGGAAAAGCTGAGGGCGTTAAAGGTGGAAATGGCTACGGAAAAGGCCATAATCAAGGCGAATTGCTTATAGACAATTCCGGTGGTGCCGGGAAAAAAAGTCACGGGAATAAACACCGCCATTAGCACTAAAGACGTCGCCACCACGGCGCCGCTCAGTTCCCCCATGGCGTCCAGCGCCGCCTGTAGAGGTCGCATCCCCTGACCCAACTTGGTTTCCACTGCCTCCACCACCAGAATGCCGTCGTCCACCACCAGCCCCGTGGCTAGCACCACCCCGAAGAGGGTCAACTGGTTCAAGCTAAAGCCAAAGGCCAGGGCGAAGGCCATGGCGCCGATGAGGGAAACGGGAATGGCCAGCGCCGGAATAATCGTTGTCCGCCAATTTTGCAGAAAGATGAAGATCACCAAAAACACCAGCAAAATAGCTTCAATCAGGGTTAAAAAAGCTTCCTTGAGGGAGGCGGTCACAAAGTGGGTGTTATCCAGAGCCACCGCGGCCTTTAAACCGGGGGGAAATAACGGCTCTAGCTCCGCCATTTTTTGCTTGACCAAATCTGCCGTATTGAGGGCGTTCGTCCCCGGCAACTGATAAACGATAAAAGCCACCGCCGGAGCACCGTCAAAGACAGAGACCTGCCGGTAGTTCTGGGCGCCGACGGTAACGTAGCCCACGTCTTTAACTTTAATTAACGTCCCGTCGTCCCCCACCTTGACCACGATTTCCGCCGCTTCCTCCGGGGTGACAAAACGCCCCACGGCCCGGGCGCTAATCTGAAACCGCTGCTCCGCCTCAATAGGCGGTAGGTTAATCCCCCCCGCGCCGACTTGAATATTCTGACTGCGAATGGCGTCCACCACGTCCCCGGAGGAGAGTCCCCTCGCGGCCAGGGCGTCCGGGTCGAGCCAGAAACGCATGGCGTAAATCCCCACCCCGACGCTGACGCTACTACCC
>JBKCES010000163.1:0-9543 GCA_046304295.1 Cyanobacteriota bacterium
CCTGTTCCGTCAACCGGTTACCGTTTCCATCCTCTCCCAACGGCGCCGGACAGTGCCCTGGGGGCTGGCTGGGGGCCAGCCGGGACAACCGGGGGAAAATTGGCTAATTCGGGCGGACGGTCGGGAAATTCCCCTCCCCGCCTGTGGCAGTCTCTCCCTCGGCGCCGGGGAGCGGTTATTCATTAAAACACCAGGAGGAGGCGGCTTTGGGGTGCCGGATCTCGGGTTGCCCCTTAAATCCTACATTTCGCAGGTTCATGGAAGACAATAGTATTTCTGACAGGGAGAATCGAGCAAAGCTAAAACTTACAGATGAAAGTCAGTTAGATTGGAGATGATTTTACTCTCCTCAAGCCAAAGTACGTGAATGGACTGAAAACACTGAAAAATCCACCGCAGGGTTGGTTTTTGAGTCGGCTTCTTGGTTTGGTCAGGCACAGTTTGTCCAGTAGCCTGCAAAGCTTGGCGTAACTGTCGCTCAGCTAAGGTGTACACCATCAAGGCTAATCCCATGACCATCGCTAAAGCCATAATGCGCTGGGACGTCTTCAAAAAGACACTGGACGTGAAAAAGAGAGGGTCTTTGAGAACGCGCCAGCCACGCTCTGAGTATTGTTGCTGTTTATATAGCATTTACATCGGAGTTGTAAATTCATGGAGAGCTATAGCGGTATCTGCGCGAGTGAGGGACAAATAAGATGGCTAAAACCCTTGTCCATTAACGACTTTAGCGTTCTCATAAGTCTCAATACCGCTATAAACCCTCTCCGACTAGCTTTGAGTAGACCAAGGTCTTCACGGCTCATCTGTAAATGCTATAGTCGACTCACCCCAAAGTTAAATAAACGGTCCAGCACTCGTCCCAACAGGTCATCATTGAGCATCTCTGCCGTGATATTGTTCCCCAGCAAGTGCTCCGTTACTTTGCCTTTAAAGAAACTAGAATACAAGTACAAGGAGGCACTGACAAAGCCCAGTCCATTCAGCACCATCGCTTTTACGGCTTGACCTGTTGTCACCTTTTGCTGGTTATAGCGGTATTCTTGCGAATGAGGGACAGCCCTTCGGCTACGCTCAGGGCGCGAGGGCTGAGCGTAGCCGAAGCCCGTATCTCACCAATCTGCAAGCCGCTATATGTCGTCCCAAATTTTCGTCAATGATGTCCACCAAACCTATTTTATCGATGATGCCTGCCACGATTCCCAGATGATCTAGGTTTTCTACTTTTACGCTCACTGAGTCCCATGCCTCCCTAAATGGCCTCATATTTTATACGATTGAGCATCGACCTGCGGAATGTAGATTCAAGCAATACTGCCCATCTTAGTCAACGTTCCGTGTCATAATAAGCCCGGTTTAATTCCCTTATTACTTTTATCATCCCCATGAAAGCCCAAGATATTATGACGACACCGGTGGTGACCATTCGCGGCTCCGCCACGGTGGCCGAAGCGGCGCAAAAGCTCAAGGAAAACGGTCTCAGAGCCTTGATCGTGGAACGGCGCCACCCGGAAGACGCCTACGGCATTGTCACGGAAACGGACATTGTTTGCAAAGTAGCCGCCTACGGCGCCGATCCGAAAATCACCAAGGTCTATGAAATTATGACCAAACCCTGCGTGGTGGTGAACCCGGAACTTCAGGTGGAATACGTCGCTCGCCTCTTTGCCCAAACCCGTATCCACTGCGCCCCAGTTATCCGCGGAGATCTGCTGGGCATCGTCACGGTAGGGGATATTCTCAATCGGGGAGACTTTATCGAGCGTCCCAAAGCGCCGCTATTGGAAGAACAACTGCAAACGGCGCTGGCCAACGCCCGACGTCTCAGCGCCGAACAATCCCCCGACAGCGCCGCGGCTTGGGATATTGTAGAGGAAATTCAGGCGGAACTCTCCCACCAGCGGGCCCAAAAACCCCCGGCGGATTATTTTGCCGAGTATTGCGCCGACAATCCCGACGCGCCGGAAGCCCGGATTTACGACTCCTAACGGCGCTGTTTATCCCTCCGGCGCCGAATCTCGGGAAACAATCCCTTCGTAAATCCCTAGCGTTAAACCGGCGCCGACGAGGGGAAGCCAAAAATAGAGGGCCCGATAGGCCAACAGGGCGCCGAGGACCCCGGCGGAGGGGAGAGACGGAGAGAGACTAAAAAGAACCACAGTTTCAAAGACGCCGAGACCGCCGGGAACATTGCTGGCCACCCCGGCGATTTGAGCTAGGAGATAAATGCCAAAAAAGCCGGGATAGCTGAGTAGAATTGCAGAATGGGGGGGCAGAAGCAAATATAAAACCCCCGCGGCGAGGCTCCAATCCAGGGCGGTGATCAGAATTTGGGACAAGGAAAGGGCGAAAGGAACCTGGGGTAAGCGCCGGCGCCCGAGGTGGAGGGTTCCTTCATTGACCAAACTGAGCGCTAAATAACCGAGGGTGAGACTGATGAAAATAATCCCTAGAGGATGAACGGACTCAAAGGGCAGGCGCAGAAACTTAGGCACTTGCAGGGGTTCGAGGATAAACATCACTCCTCCCACCGCTAATAATCCCAGCCAAAAACTGGCGTTGCAAAAAGCGATGACCGCGCCGATCTGCCCGGCGCTGAAACCCCAGCGTCGGTAGAGCCGATAGCGAATGGCGCTACCGCTGAGGAGGGCTAACCCGATGCTATTGCTAATGGCGTAACTGGTGAAACTAACCAGGGCGATTTTCCAGTAAGCCAATGTTTGCTGGATAAAGCGGCAAGCCAGGGCATCGTAGCCCGTCAGCGCCGCGTAATTGAGAACGGTTAAAAGAAGGGCCCAACGAACTTGCGCTGGGGGGATCTCCTGTAAACTGCGCCAGACCTTCTGCCAACCGTAATGTTGCAATTCCGACCGGAGCGCTCCAAGGGCGAGAATAAAAAGAATACCCCCTAAAATTAGGGGGCCGTAGCGCCGGCAGAGTAGCCACAGTTTCGCCACGGTTAGGAGCGTTAATCAAGCCCCAAAGAACTAGGCTTTTTCATGGCAGACTTCAATGACGGTATGAACGTTGCCCCTGGGATTAAAATCCGCTCTGATTTTCAGGAACAAAGGGTCGCAGGCAGAGACAAAATCATCGGCGATTTGGTTAGCCAGTTCTTCGTGGGAAATATATTGGTCGCGAAAACCGTTGATATACAGCTTAATAGACTTCAATTCCACCACTGTTTGATCGGGACAGTAGGTCAGGTAGAGGGTGGCGAAGTCGGGATAGCCGGAAAAGGGACATTTACAGGTCAGTTCCGGCAGGGTGATTTGGATTTCGTAGCGGCGCCCGACGCGGGGATTAGGAAAGGTCGTCAGTTGTCCTTCCGTAATCAGCCGCTCTCCGTACTTGAGGTTGGGGTTCTCGGTCTGGCTCATGGCTGATTGAGAAAGGCGATAAATCTAGGATGAATGGGGTTTGATCCACCTAAATCCCCCTTTGCAAGGGGGACCTTGAGAAGTTTTCCCCCCTTTTCAAGGGGGGTTAGGCGGGATCTAGGCGCTTGCGTATGTACAGTAGCCCTCTGAGGGATTAGGGGTGGGTAAGCACTCGGGGTTAGAACCCACCCCCTAGACCCCTCCAAAGAGGGGGAGTTAAACGTTAGAAAAACCGTCGTTACTTCCAGTTGCGGGCCACGATTTCCGCTAGGTCCACCACCCGTTGAGAGTAGCCCCACTCATTGTCGTACCAAGCGATGACTTTAATCATGTCGCCGCCCATCACCAGGGTCAGACCGCCATCCACCGTGGAGGAGCAATCCGTGCCCCGGAAATCGCTGGAGACGAGAGGCAGATCGGTGTACTCTAAAATCCCTTTCAGGCGAGTTTCGGCGGCTTCTTTGAGAACAGCGTTTACTTGCTCGGCGATAGCGCCTTTTTCCACTTGCACCACCAGATCCACCACGGAGACGTTGGGGGTGGGCACCCGCAGGGCGATGCCGTTTAATTTGCCCTTCAGCTCGGGAATCACCAGGGCCACGGCCTTGGCGGCGCCGGTGGAGGTGGGAACGATGTTAACGGCGGCGGCCCGGGCCCGACGCAGATCCCGGTGGCTGGCGTCCAGAATCCGCTGGTCGCCGGTGTAGCTGTGGGTGGTGGTCATGGTGCCTTTGATGATCCCGAATTCTTCGTGGAGCACCTTGGCGATGGGGGCTAGACAGTTGGTGGTGCAACTGGCGTTGCTAATGACCTGATATTCGTCGTGTTGGTAGTCTTTATCATTGACGCCGACGACGTAGGTGCCGATATTGGCTCCTTTGCCGGGAGCGGTGATCAAAACCTTTTTAGCGCCGGCGGCCACGTGCTTGGTGGCGCCTTCATGATCGACAAAAACCCCGGTGGCTTCAATGATTAGATCCACGCCCCAATCTTTCCAGGGCAGATTCAGGGGATTGCGGTCAGAGACGCATTTAATCACCTTGCCGTTAACGGTAATGGAGTTGTCGTCGGCGCTGATGTCCACATTTTCCAGCTTGCCCAGCATGGAATCGTAGCGGAGTAGGTGGGCGTTAGTTCTAGGATCGGAAGTGTCGTTGACGCCCACCACTTCAATTTGGCTCTCGGCCCGGCCCAGCCAACAGCGGAGGAAGTTCCGTCCGATACGGCCGAATCCATTAATTGCGACTCTAATCACTGCGTCTTGCCCTCAAAGATTTGGATCAGTACAATAAATCAAATTTTAATGACACTAATCATAGCCTAGGATGGGCCACTAGACTCCGATCCCGGTCTCAAATCTTTCTTAGGCGACCCAGGGGGACAAGGTCACATTCTGGTCAAAATACCTATGCCCTGGGGCGGAGTTTTTGCTATGATGACGCCAAACTTATACGGTATCCGTCTGGAGCCTGTATAGTGGCGTGGCTTGTGAGGAGCATTTAAAAAGTGAAAACGGTTGATTTTGGGGGGCGCCCCTTTCATTTCATCGGCATTGGCGGCATTGGCATGTCGGCGCTGGCCTATGTGTTGGCTAAACGCCGATTGCAAGTTTCCGGCTCCGATCTACGGGCCAGTGCCATTACCGAACGCCTTCAGGGCGTCGGCGCCCACATTTTCAACCGTCAGGAAGCTCAGAATTTAGACTGGTTCCAGTCGGTTCAGGTCAAAAGCTATGCGACTGCTGGCGCCGGCGGCGCCGTTTTAGAGACCGCGACGCCGGGGGAGGCTTCTCTCAGTAACGGCAATGGGCGTCACCCGGTCAATCTCCTGCCCCAGGTGGTCTGCTCCACGGCGATTAACGCCCAGAACCCGGAATACCAGGCGGCGCTTGCGAAAGGTTGTCCTATTTTCCACCGCTCCGACATTTTGGCGGCGCTGATTGACCAAGACCACGGCATCGGCGTGGCGGGCACCCATGGTAAAACCACCACCAGCAGTTTAATTGGTTATCTCCTGCTGGAAGGGGGCCTAGACCCCACCATCATCGTCGGCGGCGAAGTGGACGCTTGGGACGGCAACGCCCGTTTGGGAGGAAGCAAATATTTAGTGGCGGAGGTGGACGAGTCCGACGGCTCCTTAACGAAACACCATCCCAAAATCGGCATTGTCACCAATATTGAACTGGATCACCCGGATCACTACCAATCCCTAGATCAGGTGGCGGAGATTTTCCAAACCTTCCAGTCCCATTGCGAAACCCTCATCGCCAGCGCCGATTGCGAGGGGGTTCGGGCCCGTCTTAACCCCCAGATTACCTACAGCATTAACCCCGAGCAGGCGGCGGATTACCAAGCTCGCAAGATTACGCCCCAACATAACGGCGCTTTAGCGGAGGTCTGGGAAAAGGGGGTTTATCTAGGGGAAATGTTGGTGACCCTACCGGGGAACCACAATGTCAGTAACGCCCTAGCGGCGGTGGCGGTCGGCCGTTTACTGGGGCTAGATTTTGACATCATCGCCAAGGCCGTCGCCGGTTTTAAGGGCGCGAAACGGCGCTTTGAGGAAAAGGGCTACTGCAACGGTATCACCTTCATTGACGACTACGCCCACCACCCCAGCGAACTGCTGGCCACCCTAGCCGCAGCCCGCCAGAAGGCGCACCAAGGGCAATATCAACGGGTGGTGGCGGTCTTCCAGCCCCACCGCTACAGCCGCACCCACAGCTTTTTGGCGGAATTTGCCAGTGCCTTTGGGGACGCGGATTTGGTGGCGCTGACGGATATTTACAGCGCCGGGGAAAGCAACCCCCACAACATTTCCGGTCAGACCCTAGCCACCGCCGTCAGTCAACATCATCCCCATGTGATTTACCAACCTAATTTATTGGAACTGCCGGCGCTGTTGCAGAAAACCCTCAAGCCCGGAGATCTCGTTCTCTTCCTCGGCGCCGGCAATTTAAACCAATCCATCCCCGCCGTCATGGCGACCTGCGCTTAGGGATCAGCCCCCTAAACTTCGGCTTCGCTCACTAGACTCCCCCCTAAAAAACCGCCATGTTGCTCCAAACCCGCCCCCCCGAACCCGTCCCTGCGCCCATTGCTCTGGCCGGAACCGCCGCCGTCATTGTTCCCCAAATGCCCTTGGCGGACTACACCACCTACCGGGTGGGTGGCGCCGCCCAGTGGTACGCAGCGCCGCGTAATTATCAGGACTTGGAAGCGGCCTTTGACTGGTTCGGCACCCAGGACTTGCCGTTAACCCTCCTCGGAGCCGGGTCTAATTTACTGATTAGCGACCAGGGCATTGCCGGTTTAGTCGTGAGTGCCCGGTATCTGCGGGGCAGTTCCTTTGACGAAGAGCGGGGCATTATTACCGCCAGCGCCGGGGAACCCATCGCCAAGATCGCTTGGCAGGCCGCCAAACGGGGCTGGCGGGGTTTGGAGTGGGCCGTGGGCATTCCTGGCACTGTTGGCGGCGCCGTGGTGATGAACGCCGGCGCCCATAATCACTGTGCGGCGGAGATTTTAGCCAGCGCCACGGTGATGACCCCGGAGGGGCGCTTAGAAACCCTGACCGCCGAGGAACTGGGCTTTAGCTACCGGACGTCCCGGCTCCAGGGCGACCGGCGCATGGTGATTGAGTCCAGTTTCCAACTGCGGCCGGGCCACAGCCGGGAGGAAATGATGACCGCCACCACCCGCAATCTCCACGCCCGCAAAAGCTCCCAGCCCTACGACAAACCCAGTTGCGGGAGCGTCTTTCGTAATCCGACGCCCCAATACGCGGCCCAGTTAATCGAATGTTTAGGCCTGAAGGGCTACCGCATCGGCGGTGCCGAGGTCTCGGAGCGCCACGCCAACTTTATCCTCAACGCCGGCAACGCCAAGGCCCAGGATATTTTTAACCTGATCCGCCACGTGCAGGCGGAAGTTGCGGCCCGTTGCGCCGTTAATCTGGAGCCAGAGGTTAAAATTCTAGGGCAGTTTGCGCTCTAGGCCATGTCCCTGCTCAATAATCAAAATCTCCCCTACCCCGACACTCTCCACCCGATCATTGTCCATTTCGTCATCGCAATGGTCTTTTTCGCCTACGTCTGCGACCTGCGGGGCTATTTAACCCAGGGCGCCCGTTGGTTGGAGGTGAGTTGGTGGAATCTAGTAACGGCGTCGGTGGCCATTTTTTTCGCTGTCATTTTCGGACAACTGGAAGCCGCCCTCGCGTTGGCCTATCCCGCGGCGGAAAGCGCCCTCAACTGGCATACCGTCAACGGCTGGTCTTTATCGGCGCTGTTGGTGGCTTTAACGGCTTGGCGGGGCGTCCTCCGGCGCCGGAATCCCCTGAGATTGCCTGCGGTCTATCTCGGCTTTTTTAGCTTTTTTCTGGTTTTAGTCTGTTTGCAAATTTATCTCGGCTCCCTGATTGATTGGGTCTTTGGTCTCCACAGTTTGCCCGTGGTTCAGGCCACGAAGGAAGGAATCATGCCATGAATCCCGATTTAATCCAACAGGTTAAAGAAATAGGCTTAAATCTCGGGACTAACGGACTACCCTACCGTTTTCCTCTCCACCCCAATTTGGTTCACTTTACCCTGGGCTTGTTTATCATCGCCCTCATTTTTGACTTCGCGGGGACATTATTTCCCTTAGAGCGCCCGATTTTAAAGGCCTTTGCTATTCCCGCCAGTCGTCGGAGTTTTTACGACGTGGGTTGGTATAACGCCGTGGCGGGGGTCGTCGTCACCTTTTTCACCGTCCTGGCGGGCTTTTTTGAAATTCTGCTGGCCCAACCCCCCACGGAGCAACTGAGCGATTGGGGACTCGGCGCCGGAACCACGATGTTGCTCCACGGCGTCGGCGGCGTTCTACTCCTACTCTTTATGGTGGCTATGACCGTTTGGCGGGGCTATCAGCGCTTTGTCTGGCGTAAAGACCGGGAAATTCAGGTCAGTGCCGCCTATTTAGTCGCGGCCCTGGTTTTAATGATTTACATGACTCTCCACGGCACCCTCGGTGCTCAACTGGGCGCGGAATTTGGCGTCCACAACACCGCGGCCCATATTTTAAGAATGGGGGGCAATCCCAACGAGGTTTTACGGTAGGGATTCGGTTTGACCGCTCCGCCTCGGCGCTGGAGTGGTGTTAGACCTAGCCTAAATGTCTAAACGTCAATGGCATCACTTTAAAAATTCTTTTCAAATTGGAGATTAAAAGTGAAGACAAATCCTAAATATCCTATTTGGTTTCCTTATCCCATTTCGTGGTTAAAAACAATTGTTCTAGTCTTGATTGGTTTCCCTTTATCTACCCTAATGATGGCAGGGTATTTGATTGTATTTTCCCAGTTTTCTCAAGAGTATTCCCTAATCATGATCCTTCTAGCTGGTCTATGTATTGGGACTCCAATAGTAATTTTTTCTTTATTTTATTATTATCTCTGGTATCGGAAAATCGTTAACACCTCTAAGCGAGCGCTCCTGAGCTTATGGGAAGGCTTTTTTGCAACCGTAGTCTTGACAATTGCTTTTATTGGTTTACTCATGTTGTTGTGGCCATTCATCAATTCCTACTGTAGCACTGAGCCTCAAGGATATATCGAGAATTGCGAAGCGAGAATGCTAGGAAAATTAGCTGGAGCAATGCTGAAAGCTACGACTTTTATTTTTGATACTAGCAGTGGTCGAGGCGTCGTCCGGCTTGACGAAGAACAAACTTGGTCAATTAAACCTTGGTTTATTATTTTCTCCATTTTTACGCTATATCTTTACCAATTAGAGTATCTAGTGTTGAAGAAAAGGTTGAAAAATATCGCCGCTTTATCGAATTCTGTCAAGAATAAAAGTAAAACGTTGAGAAAACCTAAAGCGGAGCCGAGTCAGAATACTATAGAGGATGAATTAGCGGCACTGAAACGACACATTGACGAGGAGAATAGCCCCCCAAAATAATTCTTTTAATCTCAGTGTTTATTGATTACTTTCTGTCCATGACGCCAGAAGAAATCACCCAACTAGCGGCCTCTAACGCCAAGGCCATCGAAGCTTTAACTCATGCTCTCTCGGAAGAACGTCAAGAGCGCCGCTAGCGGGAGTCGGTCTGGGAACGAGACGGGAAAAGACTCTATGAACTTTTATAGCAGTCCTAAAATAGGTGGTGAACAGTATTCA
>JBKCES010000164.1:0-26050 GCA_046304295.1 Cyanobacteriota bacterium
CATGATTCACTTAGGCCCGCTATATCTTACCCGGTTTCTAGCCTCTTCTCGATCCCCTTTTTTTGAGTAGAGCAAGTGAACTATCTTGGGTTTGCGCCAACTCGCCGAATGTGGGTTTAGCTGAGCGACTTCTTCCATTAACGCTTCCACCAGCTTCTTTACACTTGCCGGTGTTGCTTCCCAATCCGCCTCCGAAATCTGGATTTCTCTGGCTTTTATCTCTATCGTCCTTGTTTGCCCTCTTACCATACGCCATCTGCTCCTCTCCCTGAAATCCCTATTTCTTCGTTCACCCTTGAACGGTTACAAAGTCTGAAGGTCAAAGATGGCACTCTACTTCCGGCTCCTTCATTATAGAGCGGGGACCGTATCAACTTCTGAAGGACAGCGCCGGTCTTAGTCGGTTTTTAAAGATTATCTAGGGAGGTCGAGCGGGTGAAACAGTTAATTCTTTTGGGGGGCGGCCATAGCCACGCTCTAGTCTTAAATCGCTGGCGCCAGCGCCGGTTAGGGGGCGTTAAGTTAACTCTGGTGAGCGATGTCCGCTACGGCTCCTATTCCGGGATGTTGCCGGGGTATTTAGGCGGGTTTTATACCTATGATGAAACCCATATTGATCTACTTGCTTTGGCTGAAAGCGCCGGCGCCGAGTGGATTCTTGACCGGGCCGTCGGCTTGGATGCCCAAGCTCGTTCTCTAGAACTCGGCGGCGGTCGGAGACTGACTTTCGATCTGCTCTCCGCGGATATTGGCTCTACCCCGGCGCTGGACGGGATTAGCGGGCAGGAAGGGATTACCCCCGCTAAACCGGTTCCTCAGTTTCTCCAAGCTTGGGAGACCTTTTTAACCCAACCGGGGCCCGTCGCCATTATCGGCGCCGGTATCGGCGGGATCGAGTTGGCGCTCAATATTGAGGCTCGTTTGCGGAGAGATGGAATTTTACAGCCGGAAATCTTTTTATTTCACCGGGGGCGCCGTTTACTGGACGGTTATCCTCCTCCAGTCGGCGCTTTTCTTTGGGATCTACTGCGCTCCCGAGGCATTCAGGTTGAGTTAAACGCCGCGGTTAGCGCCGTGGTCGGGCAAAGAGTCATTGCGGCCCAACGGGAATTTGGCCCCTTTGTCTGGGTGATCGGCGTCACCCACAGCCAAGCGCCGGGCTGGATAAGCGCAAGCGTTCTGGCAACCGATCCGCAGGGCTTTATCGCCGTTAATTCCTATCTTCAATCCCTCTCTCACCCCAGCATCTTTGCCGCAGGGGATATCGCCAGTCTGAGCGAGCGCCGCCTACCCAAGGCGGGAGTTTTCGCCGTTCGTCAAGGATTACCCCTGGCCCGTAACCTAGAACGCTTTCTCCAGGATCGTCCCCTCCAACCCTATCGCCCCCAACGGCGCTATCTCAGTCTCATCGGCGCCGGGGATGAAAACGCCCTCGCCCTCTGGGGCGCTTACTGGGGCTATTCCTACCTCTATTGGCACTGGAAGCAATCCTTAGACCGGCGCTTTATGGCTCAGTTTCCCCGCAGGACGGCGCCGTTTCTAGAACAAAAGAGTCTTGCAATGTCTGAAGATAGCGCTCAAGGTCTTGAAAATATTCCGGTTGAAGACGATAGTACATCCACCGCCCCTCCTGCCGCCCCTCAATCAGACCCGCAGAGCGGAGGGTTTTGAGATGAAAGGAGAGCTTAGATTGAGCGATGCCCAAGGCTTCGGAGAGTTCGCAGACGCACCGCTCCCGCCCCCGCAGTTCCTCTAAAATTTTCAAGCGCCAGGGGTCGGAAAGAGCGTGAAAACCGCCTAGGAGTTTGATCTGAAAGGCATTTCGAAAACTCGTGAGGGTGTTAACCATGACCAACCCAAGCGTATGACATCTTCCCACCTTAACAATTTTTCGGCGCTAACGCATTGCCGAGGGTTGCCGCTAGGGAGGCTAATGACCTTCAGGCTTAAACGAAGGCAGGGGAGAAGATTGTTATTGTCCCCGCCCGTCTTGGTAGAGGCAAAAGTTAAAAAGATCAAAAAATCCTCCCACGAGGCTACAGGTAGCGCCGATGACCAGAAGGCCAGGCCAAGGGGAGCCAGCACCAAAGACCGTCAATATTTGTAGGAGTTGGCTAACCCCCATCTCGCCCAGACTGGTTAACCAGGGCACCCAACTCAGAAGCCAGAGACCCCAGAGGAGGGCGCAGAGCAGGAAAATGGGGGTAGTGAAGCTGAAAAACGTCGTTAAGACGAGGGAACGAAGTAGATTGGACACGAGGAACGCTCTCCTGATCCGGGCGGTGCCCGAATGCGGCGGGGAATACCTACAGGTTAGGCCCTCTGGTCAGAAATGACGCGACTTTTGGGGAAATGTTTAAAAATCTTAAATCTTTATTAAAAAGCTTAAGGTTCCGCTTCTCCAGATGTAAACAAATGTCACAAAAGCTGACCGCGCTTAGCCTTCGGGACGGAGACAAAGACCGGCGGAGCTTCTAGCAAAGGTCATTCTTGAAGAAAAGTTCCCCAAGAAGAGAGCGCGACGGCATTATCGGGAGCTTTACGAGTGTCGATCCCATCGTTGCGCCGAACGGCTCAACACAGCGCCGCTAACCAAGCCTCCACTCGCTCTCCGAAGGCGGAGAGGGAAAACTCCGTTTCCGCCTGGGCCCGACAGGCCCGGCGCTCTAGGCGGTCAATTTGCTCTAGCGCCGTTGTTAAGGCCTCGACACTATCCGGCTCCACTAAAAAGCCGGTTTCCCCGTCCCTGACGATTTCCGCCGGGCCGCCGCGACGGTAGGCCACAACGGGCGTTCCACAGGCCAGCGCCTCCAGGGCCACATTGCCAAAGGCTTCTAACCAACGGGGGGTCACCAGCAGGGCCCGACAGAGCCCCAATTCCGCTTGCAGTTCCGCCGTGGGCAAAAAGCCGCCATAGACCCAATCGGCGCCGGCAAACTCCGACTGTAAGCGCCGCCAGTAGTCTGGATCCTGAATCTTGCCGTAGATCCGTAAAGGTAGGTTTACGGTTTGACAGGCCGCTAGGGCGTCCTCCAGCGCCTTTTCCGGGGAAATTCTACCGACCCAGGCGACGGCGTTTTCCGGTTGGGGCGAGAATTGGTACAAGGTTAAATCTAAGGCGTTGCCGATACAGCGGGCGCCGTCGAGGCCAAAGGTCTGGGCCTGGGCTTGGCTATGGAAGGCTAGGGTTTGAGGATTCTGCTGGTAAACCCGGCGAATAACAGTATCCATTGCCTCGGTTAAGGAGGCCATGCTGACCAAATGAGCCACCGGCGTTTGGAAAAAGGGGGCGAGGTAAAGGGGCAACCAGTCGTAGGCGAAGTTAAGAATGACGTCAAATTCCCCCTGTAACACCCTAGCCCGTTCCCAGAGGTTGATTAAAACGCTATCGGCGTCAAAAGAAATGGGTTCTTGTCTTCCGGCGCTCTGCATGGGAACCTGAAGCGCTCCCGCCACCGTTTCCAGGTCAAAACCTGCCAATTGAGACCCCTCCGGCGCAAGCACTCGAAGCCGATGCCCCCGTTCCCGGAGCGCCAGGGCCAAATTCCGTAGGGTTAATTCCACGCCGCCCCCCAAGCCGGAACCGAGGGGCCCCACGGGGGTGGAGACGAAGAGGAAAGAGCGGGGAGATAACATCGGCGCTGGACTAAGATTTTTTTTTACTATACGTTACCGACGCTTCTCTAACGGACGGGACAAAGCGGTTCGGTATAATAAGCGGAGTTTTTCCCTTTCCTTTCCTATGACCTCCGCCGCTCCCCACCGTAAAGCCAAAGCGCTCAAGCCGGAAAGCCCCCGCCCCGCCAAGGCGCTCTGTAGCGAGTGCGGCCTCTGCGACACCTACTATGTCCATTACGTCAAATCCGCCTGCGCTTTTCTCAATCAGCAAATCGCCGAGTTAGAGCAGGAGAGCCACGGTCGGAGTCGGGATTTGGAGAACGAGGACGACCTCTACTTCGGAGTCCATCAAACCATGACGGCGGCCCGCAAAAAAGACCCCATCCCCGGCGCTCAGTGGACAGGCATTGTCAGTAGTTTAGCCTGCGAGATGTTGGAGCGGGGTCTGGTGGAGGGAGTGGTCTGCGTTCAAAATACCCCGGAAGACCGCTTTCAGCCCCAGGTGGTGGTGGCCCGCACTCGGGAGGAAATTCTAGCGGCCCGGGTCAATAAGCCCACCCTTTCCCCCAATCTCTCGGTCTTGGAAGAAGTGGAAAAATCTGGCCTCCGGCGCTTGTTGGTCATCGGCGTCGGTTGCCAAATTCAAGCTCTGCGGGCGGTAGAGCGCCGGTTAGGGTTAGAAAAACTCTACGTGCTGGGAACCCCCTGCGTGGATAACGTGTCTCGGGCGGGTTTGCAGAAGTTTTTGGAAACCACCAGCCGCTCCCCGGAGACGGTGGTGCATTACGAATTTATGCAGGACTTTCGGGTGCATTTTAAACACGAAGACGGCTCGGAAGAATTGGTGCCTTTCTTTGGACTCAAAACCAACCAACTCAAGGATGTGTTCGCGCCTTCTTGTATGAGTTGCTTCGATTACGTCAACTCCTTGGCCGATCTCGTGGTGGGCTACATGGGCGCGCCCTTTGGTTGGCAATGGCTTGTGACCCGCAACGACCGGGGCCGGGAAATGTTGGCCTTGATTCAAGACCAATTGGAGGTTCAACCCGTCGGCTCCCAGGGCGACCGCAAACCGGCGGTGCAACAGAGCATTCCCGCCTACGACCGGGGCGTGACCTTGCCCATGTGGGCGGCCCGGTTGATGGGGCTGGTGATTGAGAAAATCGGCCCCAAGGGCTTAGAGTACGCTCGCTTTAGCATCGACTCCCACTTTACCCGCAACTACCTGTATACCCGGCGCCATTACCCGGAAAAATTAGAGGCTCATGTGCCGGAGTTTGCGAAAAAAATCGTTAGCCAGTATCAGTTGCCAAAATCTTAGAAGCTGTTGGAAACGGGGAGCATTTCACTGGTGGGCGTTGTCAAATTTAAAGATGCGCCAATTCAAAAATGAAGCACTCCACTTACCCGGTTTCCCAAATTGCTCTGACCCGGTTGGGAACAGCGCCGAGCTTGGTATCCTAACCTAAAACCGTTTATACATCTGGGGTACGGCGCCGGGCATGGTCAGCATCATCAGCACAGTCAACATGAAGGGAGGCGTGGGCAAAACCACCCTGACGGTCAATTTAGCCACCTGTTTGGCCCAGTACCACCGGAAACGGGTTTTAGTGCTAGATCTCGACGCCCAAATCAGCGCCACCCTCAGCCTGATGGCGCCCCAAGATTTCGCCCAGATTCGCAAAAAGCGCCGCACCCTTAGCTACCTCCTAGAAAACGCTCTGCAACCCAACCCCTACAGCAAGCTGGACATTTCTGATATTATCTGCCCCGCCATCGGCGGTATTGAGGGTCTAGAACTTCTGCCGGGGGATATCGAACTCTACGATGAGTATTTAGTTTCCGAAAAACTGCACCAGGAGGCTCAAACTGCCGGTTCTTTAGAGTTTGAACGGGTCTGGAATCAATTTGAGGGGCGCCTGATCCGACAAATTTTAGAGCCGGTACAAGAAGAGTATGATTTTATTATTCTTGACTGCGCGCCGGGGTATAACCTCCTCACCCGGAGCGCCATCGCCGCCAGCGATTTTTATCTCCTGCCAGCCCGCCCGGAACCGCTCTCGGTGGTGGGGATGCAATTGTTAGAGCGCCGGATTGTCAAACTCAAGGAAAGCCACCAGTCCTCCGAGGGAGAGTTAAATATTAGTCTGCTCGGGGTGGTCTTCATCCTCTCCGGCGGCAATCTTCTTAGTCGCTACTATAATCAGGTCATGCGCCGAGTCCAAAACGACTTCCAGCCGGAGCAAATCTTTAGCCAGTCCATTCCCATGGATGTCAATGTGGCCAAGGCGGTGGATAGTTTTATGCCCGTGGTCAGCGCCATGCCCCAGACTCAAGGATCTAAAGCCTTTGTAAAACTGACAGAAGAGTTTTTGCAAAAAATCGCCCGGTATCAAAGGGATCAAAGCTGAGCCGAAGGTCGTCAAGGTTAATTCCAAGGGTGCGTCTCAATCCTCAAAAAGGTTCAACCAACTTCCGCTCGGAAGAGAGACCAGCGTTATACCGCACAGCGGTCAGCGTTAGTCGTCTGTCGCAATGAATCAAACCTGCGTTACCTTTGCGAAAACGATGAAAACTTGGAGCGATATTCTACGGGACTACGGCGTCGAGGAAGGGCGCATTCCCCAGGGCTGGTACGACGAGGTGGCGGAAGCCTACCGGCGCTATCGTCCCCCCTACGACCCCGATTTTTTGGCCCAGGTTTGGGCGTGGGCCGGTCTGCTCCCCGGCGCTCGCTTGCTCGAAATCGGTTGCGGCCCCGGCACCGTCACCCTCCCCTTGGCCCGGCGCGGTTTGCGGATTGTGGCCCTAGACCCCAGCGCTGGCGCCTGCGAGACGGCCCGACGACTCTGCACCCCCTTCCCCGAGGTCAGGGTGGAGCAGTCCCTTTGGGAAGACTGGGTCTGGGACGGTGAACCCTTTGACGCCCTACTGGCGGCGACAGCTTGGCATTGGCTCTCTCCCCAACGTCGTTGCGCCTTAGCTCGCCAATACCTCAAACCCGGCGGGGCCCTCATCTTGCTCTGGAATACCCCGCCCCAACCGGAGGCGGAGCTTTGCGCCCGTCTCGACCCGGTTTACCAAGCGCTGGCGCCGGAATTGCCAGCCTACGCCCGTAGAGCTAGCCTGGGGCAACACCGCCGCAATTTGGAAACGTTTGAAAATGAGCTTTTAAACTGCGGCTATTTTACCCAAATTGTCCAAGCCGATGTCCTTCAAGACTGTGATTACGCCATTGCCGACTATCTCGGATTGTTGAGCACCCTCTCTCCCTTTATCGCCCTGACGGCGCCGCGGCGCCGGGAGCTTTTAGCGGCGCTGGGGGAGACGTTGCGGGAGACGGGACGGGAAATCTTGCCCCTGTCCCATCTGACGGCCTTGCAAATCGCTTGGCTAAAACCAGAAAATTAGAACTTTTCTTGCGTAAAAGCTCTGGGAATTAGGGCATTGTGAGATCAGAAAATCAAAAGTTTGATAGAGATAAAGCCTATAGCGGTATTCTTGTGAGTGGGGGACAAAAGCTAGAAAATCTGCTAGGATCTAAAGCATTTCCTCCCGCTCCAAGTAAAGTGCCGGTGGAGGGAAATCCCTCTTTCCAAGGGGGGTAAAACTTGGGTTTAACCATTGACAACCGCTGTTCCCACTGCCTGTTGAATGTGGCTGTAACCCCCGGCGTCTAGTCGAGTGCTGAGACCCCGCAAAATGTCCCGACAGATCCAGGGGCCTTGGTAAATCCAAGCGGTGTAGAGTTGCAATAAGCTAGCGCCGGCGGTGATTTTTTCCCAGGCATCTTCGGCGCTGGCGATGCCTCCCACGCCGATAATGGGTACTTCTCCCTGGGTTTTTTGGTAAAGGTAGCGGATGACGTCGGTTGAGCGCTGTTTTAAGGGTTGGCCGCTGATTCCTCCCGCTTCTTCCGTTATGGGGCGCCCGGTTTGGGGCAGAATTTTGGTCTTTAACCCCTGACGATTGAGGGTGGTATTCGTCGCCACCAGCCCCGCCAGTCGATACTCCCGAGCTAATTCCACAATGGCATCCAGCGCCGGCCAGTCCAAATCCGGGGAAATTTTCACTAGCAAGGGTTGCTCCCGTTCGTTGACGGTTTGCAAAGCGCCGAGAATTTTAGCCAGCTCCTCCGCGGCCTGTAAATCCCGCAGACCGGGGGTGTTGGGGGAACTGACATTGACGACAAAATAATCCGCCCAGGGCTGAAGTGCCTGAAAACTGCGCTGATAGTCTTCTGCCGCTTCCCCGAGGGGCGTTGTTTTCGATTTACAGAGGTTAATACCTACGGGATAGGCCCGGGGATAGTATTCCCAGGTCTGTTTTAAGGTTTGAGCTAGGGCCAAGGCGCCGTTATTATTGGCGCCGAGACGATTAAGAGCCGCCAAATCCGCCGTCAGGCGAAACAAACGGGGCCGGGCATTTCCCGGTTGGGCCTCCCAGGTGACGGCGCCCAGTTCGGCGAAGCCAAAACCCAAAGCGGGCCAGAGTGCCGCGGCTTCTCCATTCTTATCGCAACCGGCGGCTAATCCCAGTAGATTGGGAAATTTCAGGCCCCAGAGGGTCTGCTCCAGCCGCGGATCTGACCAGACAAAATTCTGCTCTAACTGCTCCCTCAGCCAACCGGCGCCGGCCCGGTCGAGGCGTTCTACCTGCTTTAAACATTGAATCAGGGCGCTGTGGCCCCCCTCGGGGTTATTTTGAGTCACCCGGAGAATCTGGGGATAGAGAAAACGGGCAAAGGCAAACATCATAACGGGACTCAAGATGGATTTGCGTTAAACTAGGACAACTTTGGCTTGAACGGTAAGAACACAAGTGTTAATCTGTCAACGACCCGATCGCAGTATTCCGCATAACCTCAGGCGGATTAATGTTTGGCGTTGGTGGCGGCGATTAGGGGTGACGGCGGTGGCTTTATTTTATCTAGCGCCGCTTCTTTGGCAAGTTTTGACCTCTTTTAAAACCAACGCCGACATTGCCGCTCTGCCCTTGCGCTATTGGCCGGGTCATTGGACGCTAGAGCATTATCAGGAACTCTTCCAGCGCCGTCCGATGTTGAGCTATTTCGGCAATAGTTTCCTTGTTGCGGCGCTTTCGGCTCTGCTCAGTTTAGCCATTGGCGCTCCTGCGGCCTATAGCCTCAGTCGGGAAAATTTACCCCGGCGCAGTCTCTGGCTGAGTCTCATTACGCTAACGGCATTTTTCCCCTATATGTTTGTTTTTTTAGGGCTGTTAGAATGGGTCAGAGCTTGGGGATTGGGGGATACTTATTTGGCGTTGATTGTTCCCTACACCGCCATTAACTTACCCCTAACTATTTTAGTCCTGCGAAGTTTTTTTCAACAGTTGCCCCCGGATTTAGAAGACGCCGGACGTATAGACGGCTATTCTCCCTGGGGCGTTTTAGTCAAAATTTTACTGCCCTTGACCTTGCCGGCGCTAGTCGCCGCGGGCATTTTAGCGTTTATCTTCGCCTGGAACGAGTATTTACTCGCTCTGTCTTTCATTAGCCGGGAGGCGCTGAAAACGATTCCTGTGGCGACGGCGGCCATTGCCGGTTCAAGTTTGTTTGAAACGCCCTACGGCCCCATAGCGGCGGCCACGGTTTTAGGCTCTTTTCCCTTGGTCATTTTAGTTCTTTTTTTCCAGCGCCGTTTAACCCAGGGACTAACCGCGGGAGCGGTTAAAGGTTAGAGAGAAGGACACCAGTCTGGAGGGATGTTGACGTGGACACGGGGTAATTTGTGGGGTTGAAACTCCCCGGTTTCCACCATTTGATAGTCTCGTTCCCCCAGCGCCGAACAAAATTGGGCTTCGATTTCTGCCAAAAATTTGGGGCAAATAGCTTGCCACTGCTCCCGAGTCCGCCAACGAATCACGAGGATTAAGTCCCGCGGCGCCGCCGGGTTGAGCCAAACCTCCTTACTGACAAAACCGGGTTGAGCCGCTAGCGCCTGGGTCCAGATAGCCAGATCCTGCTCTAGAAAGTGAATTTGATCGGTTTCGGCGACCTGAAATCTTAACCATTCGATAACCATAAAAACATAAATATATAAATATTTGGTAGGATATGCTAGCGACGGCGCAACGCGCGGGAGGTTTTGTCAGGGCAACGGCGAGATCTTGAATGGAAAACTGAGTTAGTATAACCCAAAGGCCCTTATTTTTTGTTTCAGAATCTCCCCATCGGCGCTATGCAAGAGCCTCTAAGTCTTGATTCTAGTCTGACGGTACAGGCGGCGGCCGCGATTCTCCATCAAAATCAGCGCCAATGGGCCGCTGTGGCGGATGGCTCCAGGATTGTGGGACAGTTCGGCGCCGAGGAGTTACTATCCCTATACGCCCAGGGGCGAGATTTAACCCAGGTCACCCTAGGGGAAGCGGCGGCGCAGTTGAGTAAAGCCCCGGACAAATTGGGCAACGGCGACTTAATTCGCCGACTGCGTCGGACTGAGAACCAACTGCGAGAAGCCCAGCGGCTTGCCCAAATTGGCAGTTGGGAACTGGATCTGAAGACTCAAAGTTTAACCTGGTCAGAAGGGATTTATCAAATCTTTGAACTTGACCCCAACACCGTTGAACCTTCCTACGACTTATTTTTAACGCTTCTGCCGCCGGAGGACGCCGAGGAACTCGACCGAATTTATCGCCAACACCTTGAAGACGGCATTGCCTACAACTTCGTTCATCGCTTTATTTTTCCAGACGGACGGGTAAAGTATATCCGGGAGCGTTGCGAAACGGAATTTTCCGAAACCGGAGCGCCGTTACTGTCCAGGGGAACAACCCAGGATGTGACCGCCAGTCACCGGCCCCAGTTAATGCTCAAAAATTTGGTGGAAGCCACCGCCACCGTCACCGGGGAGAATTTTTTCAAGGAACTGGCCCGTTGTTTAGCCCAGACTCTGGGGGTGGCCTATGCGGTTGTCGGGGAACTTGAGGAAGACACTCTGCAAAGTCTCGGTTATTGGGCCAACGGCGCTCAAGAGGAAAATATCCGCTACTTCTTTGCTCGGACTCCCTGTCAGCTGGTCTTAGAGCGGGGCGAGTATTATTGCCACCGCCGGGTGCAGGCAGAATTTCCAGAGGACCTAGATCTGACAGAAATGGAGGCGGAGAGTTATCTCGGGGTTGCCCTACGGAACTCTAACCAAGAAACCTTGGGACATCTCTGTATTTTAGGCAAAGAGCCTTGGCCGGAAGAGCGCCGGGAAGAAGTGTTGAACGTGATGCGGATTTTTGCCGCCCGGGCCGGCGCCGAATTGGAGCGCCAGAGGATTAACCGGCAATTGCAAGCGGTTAATCAGGAGTTAGAGCGAAAAGTTGCGGAAAGAACTCAGGAGCTGGCCCAGTTACAGGCGCGTTTGGAGTTTATTCTCTCCAGCAACCCAGCGGTGATTTTTACCTGTCAGCCTTGGGGCAATTATGATGCCACTTTTGTCAGCGAGAATATCCACACGATTACCGGCTACAGCGTTAAGGATTTTTTAACTATTCCTAATTTCTGGGCCGACCGGATTCACCCAGAGGATCAATCCAGGGTCTTCACTGGACTGCCCCAACTTTTTGAGCGGGATTACCACAGCCACGACTATCGTTTTCGCAAGGCCGATGGCGACTATATCTGGATTCGCAACCAACTGCGCCTGGTGCGGGACGCCCAGGGCGCTCCCATGGAAATTGCGGGTTATTTCGCCGATATTTCTCCCCAAAAACAAAGCGAGTTAGAGCGCCAGCAACTGTTACAGGAATTAACCGCCTTTAAGCAAGCCTTGGATCAATCCGCCATTGTGGCGCTGACGGACGCTCGGGGCATTGTCACCTATGTCAACGACCGCTTTACCGAAATTTCCGGCTACGGAGCCGAGGAAATCTTGGGACAAACCCATTCCGTGGTTAAATCCGGGGTTCACAGTGCCGACTTTTACCGCGATCTCTGGGACACTATCCGTCAGGGCGAAATCTGGCGGGGAGAAATTTGCAACCGCGCCAAGGATGGCCATTCTTATTGGCTAGAGACTACCATTGTTCCTTTTCTGGACGCTGAGGGTCAAGCCTACCAATATCTAGCGGTGCGTTTTGATATTAGCGGCCGCAAGCAAGCCGAGCTGGCCCAAGTCCAGAGTAATAACCTCTTAAGGGCCATCAGCAAAGCCCAATCCCAATTTATTACCGCGGCCAATCGCTTAACCATCTTTGAAGGCTTGCTGGAGAACTTATTAGAACTCACCGATAGCGAGTACGGCTTCATCGGCGAAGTTCTCTTTCGGGAAGACGGCGCCGGGGAGATCGAAGAAGGGTTTATGAAAATTCGGGGTATTCCCTACCTCAAAACCCACAGCATGACTAACATCGCCTGGGATGAAAAGACTCAAAGGTTCTACGAAGAGAACTACGAAAAAGGAATGGAGTTTGCCAATATGGACACCCTCTTTGGAGCAGTGATTCTGACGGGCAAACCCGTCATTGCCAATAATCCCCAAACCGATCCCCGCCGGGGCGGTATTCCCGACGGCCATCCGCCCCTCAACGCCTTTTTGGGCTTGCCCTTTTTCCGGGGCGATACCTTACTGGGAATAGTGGGCATCGCTAACCGTCTGGGGGGCTACGATCAGGAAATTCTAGATTATCTCCAGCCCTTTTTGGTGACCTGTAGTAATTTAATCGAAGGCTACCGCATCGAGCGCCGGCGCTGGGAGACCCAGGCGCAATTAGTCCAAAAAACGGAAGAGTTAGACCGTTTTTTCTCCGTTTCCCTCGATCTCCTCTGTATCGCCAGCGCCGAAGGCGTTTTCATTCGTCTCAATCAAGAATGGGAAAAAACCCTCGGTTATCCGCTGGCGGAATTGGAAGCGCGAAACTTTCTGGAGTTCCTCCACCCCGACGACAAAGTAAGGACGATGACGGCCTTAAGGGAGTTGGCTGATGGTCGGGTTTTAGACAATCTAACGAATCGTTACCGTTGTCAGGATGGCTCCTATCGTTGGCTCGAATGGCGGGCGGCGCCGGTGGACGACCTCATCTACGCCGCGGCCCGGGATGTGACGGATCGCAAGGAATACGAGGCGCAACTGGAGGCCAGCAACGAGCAATTACTCAAGGCCACCCGCCTCAAGGACGAATTTTTGGCCAACATGAGCCACGAGTTACGCACCCCCCTCAACGCCATTCTGGTCAATATCCAAACCCTGAACGAGGGGGTTTACGGCACCCTCAACGAGCGCCAACTGCGCTCTCTCCAGACCGTCGAGCACAGCGGACAACATCTGCTCAGTTTGATCAACGAAATTTTGGATCTGGCTAAGATCGAAGCGGGGCAGATGACCCTAGAGATTAGTCCCGCCCCTGTCGGAACGCTCTGCGAATCCAGTCTAGTCTTTGTCAAACAACAGGCTTTTCGCAAACGGGTGCGACTCCTCACCGACCTGTCTCCGGGGCTACCCTGCCTACTGGTGGACGAGCGCCGGATTCGCCAAGCGTTGATCAATTTGCTCAATAACGCCGTGAAATTTACCCCGGAGGGGGGACAGGTGACGCTCTCCGCCGACTTTGCCGAAGACCCCCATTTTTTACGACTCACCGTCGCCGATACGGGCATCGGTATCGCCCCGGAGCATCAAACACGACTCTTCCAACCGTTTTACCAAGTGGACGGTGCTTTGAATCGCAAGTATGAGGGCACCGGGTTGGGGTTGGCGCTAGTCAAACGGATTATCGACCTCCACGACGGGCAGGTAACCCTGGAGAGCGAAGTCGGCGTCGGCAGTTCCTTTAGTTTGCTGTTGCCCTGGGGAGAGGGTCAGGGAGACGGAGAGCAGCAACCGCTCAGTCTTGCCCCCTTCTCTTCCCTGATGTCGGCGCCGACTCAACCGACGGTTTTGATCTCAGATCATCACCTCGCCAGCCTAGAATCCCTCGGCAACTACTTAGAGGAAAAAGGCTATCGTATCCTTAGAGCTAAGGATGGGGAAGCCACCCTCGCCACTGCTCGGCGGGAACGGCCCGGTTTGATTGTCCTCGGGGTTTCAGCGCTGGCGGAGGACGGGCTGGAAATCATCCAGCGCCTACGGAGTCTAGAGGAAGCCGAGACAACGCCCATTATCGCCCTGCTGGCGCCGACTCTCGACCAGGGGGAAGCGCAAGCGCTCGCCGCCGGTGCGACCGCTTGCCTGAGTAAACCTTTTAAGCTGATCGATTTAGAGTCTTTGATCCAAAACTGTTTAGCGACGGCTTCGGTGACTTAGTTCAATTCCCTCAAAACTCAAGTCATTTGTTTTTTGTGACTGTTCCCAAACAAGCCTAGGGTTTTTGCTCTTAACTCAATTGGGCGCATAGGGTCGGGGTGGTTGAAACTGATAAACTTCCGTAATGACTTGAACCCAACCCTGGGCTAGAGACTCTAACAGACGCTCCCCTTTGGCCCGGGTGGCGCCGGTTGCGTCCCCAATTGCGCCGCTCCGGCTCAGGTCTCGGGTGAGCCAAGCAAAGGGAAGTTTGCCTTCTAGACTGAGCAAGCCTTCCTCCGGGGGGAGACCGTCTGGGTATTCTTTGATTAATTTTTCAGTTCTCACCTGCTCCGGCAGAAGCGCCAGCGTCAAACTGGTTTCCAGTTCGCCGCCGTGGAGTCCTAGGGCCAGTTCCCGGGCGTTTAAGACTTCGGCTCCGTCAAAGGGAACGTTCCAGATAAAGAGGGGAAAAACCCAAAAATCCGGGCGGCGCTCCCGGATATCCCGGGCCGCAATTTCCATAATCTGGGGTTGGCCGCCGTGGGCGTTGACCAGAACCCATTTGCGGAAACCGGCTTGGTATAAACTTTCGGCGATCTCCCCTAACAGCGCCAGTAGGGTGGTCGTTGTCAGGGTAATGGTGCCGGGAAAGCCTAGGTGTTCGTTGGATTTACCGTAATAGAGGGGGGGCAAGCTATAGGCTGGGATCTGGGGATCTAGTTTCTCTAAGGCCCGGCCCAACACCCCGGCGCTGATGGCCGCATCCACCGCCAAGGGCAAATGAGGGCCGTGTTGTTCCACGGCGCCGATGGGCTGAAGAATGACCGTTTCCGCTCGCCGGGGCAATTGAGCGATCTCAGTCCAGGTCAGATAGGCGAAGTACCGGTCGGGGGGAATAAAACCGTGGAGCATGGCGGAGTAAAGATCACCAAGGAGAGTTGACCTGGATCACTCACAAAAAGGATTGCTATCTAGCATACTATTGAGAGCTAAGGCTGAAGCGACCCAGTGCCGAGCCGGGATCCCGATCAAACGAATTTACTTTCCCTCAAGACCATGACCGACTCTATCTCAACCCCCACAACCGCGCCGTTGCTCTCAGAGCAAGAATTTGAGCGCCAGATGCAGGAAAGACGGGCCCAGCCGAGAATTTTAGCCTTTTGTCAGATCATGGATCTCGATCATAATCTCTTGGGGGTTTCCTTTGATCTAACCCGTCAGGGAATTTGTCTAAGTTTGCCCAACACTTGGCCCAAGGACGAAACCTTTCAACTTATTCTCAAACGGGCCGACCAGCCCGCTTTACCTCAGGTCGTCCTCACGATATCTCCAGTGTGGCGCAAGGTTCGCAACGCCCAATTTGATGAAATCGGCGCTCGCATTACCGCTGTCGATTCCCCCGAAAATTTTGAGACCTTTTTAGGCTATTGCGATTCCGTCGGCCCCAGTGGTCTCTTCGAGGAAGATTAGAATAGATGAAGAGAGCGCAAAAAATAATTACCGTCAAACAGTTCAATCTTAGCCTGGCTATATTATTAGGGTTAGTCATTTTTTATATCAATGGAGGTAGTGAACTCAATATTTTTGCCAAGGGCTATCTCATTACCTTTGAGCTAAAGCTAACTTTTTTACTAGCCTTGGGCTTAGCCGTCATTTTCAAATTTAAACGGCGCAAATCCTAAATAATGGAGAGGTATTAGGGTATGAAAAACAAGCTAGTCGCTATCCTACTGGCTTTATTTGTCGGTGGTTTCGGCATCCACAAATTTTATTTAGGCAATAACTTTGCCGGGATTTTATATCTACTTTTCTGTTGGACGGGCATTCCCCTCATTATCTCAATTTTTGATTTGATCGGTTTAGTGTTAATTTCCGACCAAGCCTTTGACGCTCGTTACAATCACCAGTTACCAGAGCGTCTAGATGTCGCCATTCTCAAGGCTTGTTCCCAAAACTTAGAAGGGGCGACAATCAGCGAATGTGTCATCGCCACCGGCGCCGATCCCAAAAAAGTCAAGGAGAACATTGACCAACTCTGTCGTCAGGGGTTGCTCGTAGCGGCTAATCGCTCTAGGGATCACGCGGTGGTCTATCGAGCGACATGAGGACTGACTGACTGACCTCATCATTCACTTTAACTTTGAGGGCGTAAACCCGTTGCCACGAAAGGAGCCGACAATCGGAGCCTTTTCAGGATTGACTTAGGCCTGCTATATTCAGGTGGTCGATGTCTTGAACCTCACAGATGAATTATCTTGGGTCTCCGCCAACTTGGTGAATGTGGGTTAGATTAGACTGATTTATAAGTCTAGGCTTATTACTTTGTGGGAGTTTTGGAAGAAGATGGTAGAATTGACAGGAGCTTGACTAAAACGCCCTATTTCAATAATCTAAGGGAGTTGTCCAGCAAGACCGTGATAGGGATATAGAGATAACCTCTCCTGTTTGACCTAAATGTTGTTCTCGTCCTTTACAACGCTTTTACACGGAAATTCTCCTGGGTCAGTCGGCGCCGACGGAGCCAACGGTTGGGATTTGCGAGCAATCGGGATTTTTTGTCTCCGGTTGAGGCGTTGGGAGGTCGGAGTTTTGCCTGGGATACGCCCTTTAATGCAACTTTTACCAATAGCCCCATTTTTTTAGGAGGTCTTCCCCCATGTCCGTTCGTCTCTATGTTGGCAATTTACCCAAGGAAGCCATCGAGCGTCAAGCGTTGCAGGAGGTGTTTGCCGAAGCCAACGCTGTTGTTTCTACCAAAGTGATTAAAGACCGGAAAACGGGGAAATGTCGGGGTTTCGCCTTTGTGACGGTTTCCACCGACGAAGCGGCGGACGAGTTTATCGAAAAGTATAACGGTCAGTCCTTCATGGATAGCCCCCTGAAGATCGAAAAGGCCATGCCCCGGGCCAAGGGCGCGGAAGGGGAAGAGGGCGCGCCTGAAGACTCGGACGCGGATGAGACCCCGACGACGGCGGAGGCCCCCGGCGCTAAGGGGGCGAAGAAAACCGAGAAAAAACGCAATCCCCGCAAAGGCGGCGGCGCCGCAACGACGACGGAAAGTTCCAGCTCCGAAAGTTTCCAACCCGACCCCCGCTGGGCTAGCCAACTCGCTCAATTGAAAGAAAAACTAGCCGCAACCAACGCTTAGGCTCCCGGTTCTTCGGTTTTTTCCGACTGCTGGGGCTTATTTTTAGTAGAGCCGGAATGGTTCTCCTAGAAAATTCAGGCTGGTCCGGCGGTGCTCTGGGGAAATCTCCTCCTTTAATTTCGTTTTAATTTCAAGCTCAGTTTTTAAATCCTTTAAACCCTTATTCTCGCCAGACCGTTACCATTATGACAGAGTCCCAGGATCCCGTTAAGTTGATGAAGCAGGCCGTGGGTCAGGCCGCCGCCGCCCAGGTGCAGTCCCATTCTGTGGTTGGTTTAGGCACCGGCTCCACCACGGCCTACGCCCTCCAAGCCCTAGGCGAACGCCTCAAATCCGGGGAATTAACCGATATTGTCGGTATTCCCACTTCTTTCCAAGCCCAGGTGTTGGCTCGGGAGTACGGTATTCCCTTAACGGGGTTAGACGCAGTGGATCGCATTGACGTGGCCATTGACGGCGCCGACGAAGTGGATCCCCAAAAGAATTTAATTAAAGGCGGCGGCGCCGCCCACACCCAGGAAAAAATCGTGGATTCCTTGGCGGAGCGATTCATTGTGGTGGTGGATAGCGGCAAGTTAGTGGATAAATTAGGGTCAACCTTTCTCCTGCCGGTGGAAGTGGTGCCCATGGCGCTTCATCCCGTGTTACGAGCCATTACCAAACTGGGAGGCAAACCAGAGCTACGGATGGGCGTCCGTAAAGCGGGGCCGGTGGTAACAGATCAGGGCAATTTAGTGATTGACGTCAAATTCGACGCCATTGACAATCCCGCCGAGCTGGAAAAAACCCTCAATAATATTCCCGGTGTGTTGGAAAACGGTCTCTTTGTCGGGGTGGCGGATCAGGTGTTAGTGGGGGAAATTGTGGAGGGTCAGCCCAAGGTGCGGGAGTTTTAGGCGTCAATACTGACAAATCCCCCTAACCCCCCTTGGAAAGGCTACCGTGTATACACGACTGTCAAAATCCCCCCTAGCCCCCCTTGGAAAGGGGGGAACCGGCTTCAAAGTCCCCCTTGCAAAGGGGGATTTAGGGGGATAAAGCCCAAAACTGAGTCTTTAACCGAGATCTGTGTACACCGTAGCTTGGAAAGGGGGGAACCGCACTCAAAGTCCCCCTTGCAAAGGGGGATAAGCTGACGAGACTTGAGATTAATCTAGTTCTTGACCCCTCCAAGCCAGACGAGATAGACAGACTGAAAACACTGAAAAATCCAACGGAGAGTTCGGTCGGACAGTCGGTTTGCCTTTCTGGTCGGGAATAGTCCCTTGACAAGCCTTCAGAGTCTGACGAAGGGCCGAAGCCCGACGTTTACTGCAAATGGAGAAACTGATCCAGCGCCGCTACCATCTGGGGAGGCCAGCGCCGGGTCGTTTTAACCCAATCGAGGTTTTGGTAACGCCCGTCCATACCCACGGCGGCAACCCAGTTGCTTTCCGCTTCTCCCTGTTGACCCTGGGCCCAAAGCGCCGCGGTGAGGGCGGCCCGCATATCCGGGAACATGGGATATTTTCGCACCAAATCCCGCATTTCTTTAATGGCCTGCTGTTTTTGTCCCAACTCGTAGCGGGCTAGCGCTGCATTGGCCCGGGCGAAGGCGAAATTGGGTGCCAGCTCCATGGATTTTTGGAAATCCGCCAACGCCTGGGGCCAATCCCCTAAACTGCCTTCGGCGTTGCCCCGATTGTTATAGGCCAGAGGATCCTGGGGATCCAGCTCTAAGACCCGGTTATAGTCGGCGATGGCCGCTTGGAATTCTCCCTTGCCTTCCAGGGCGGCGCCGCGATTGAGGTAGGGATCGGGCTGATCCGGCGCCAGTTCAATGGCCTGATTAAAGTCGTCAATGGCTTCATCTAGTTTATTTTGACTGACCTTGGCATTGCCCCGATTGCTCCAAACCGCAGGATTTTGGGGAAAATCAGCGATGAGCTGGCTCCAGTACCGCTCCGCTTCGGCAAAGTCCCCTGCCTCTGAGGCGGCGAAGGCCTTTTGGGCTAGTGCGTCCCCCGCTTGTAGTTGGGATTCCGTAATCCCGGCGGGAACCTCCGCCAGCGCCGTTTCTCCGTTGAGAAACCATAACCCCATCAGCAAAATGCCTACGCTCAACCAACGTCCCATTGTCAACGCTCCCTGCTGAGTTTTTAGCCTACAACTTTACCACGCTCCTTGGGAAAAGAAAGCGGCACCATGGGAGATAATGGAGAGAACTCCCTTTCCCCTCCCCGCTGATGGATTGGCACCTGATAGACGCCCAGAGCCTGGCGCTGATCGACCAGGAGACGAATAATCCGACCCTAACGCCGGCCAAATACGAAATCGCCCGCCGGGTGATTTACGCTACCGCCGATTTTGACTACCTGCGTCTGTTGTATTTTTCCGACCGGGTTCTGAGCGCCGGAGCTGCGGCCCTGGCTTCCCGCGGAACCTTGATTGTGGATACGCCCATGGTGCAGGTCGGCATTGTCCCCCGCTTGCAGGCCACCTTTGCCAATCCCGTCTATTGTTGTACGCAAGCCATTACCCGCCCCCAACGGGGCAGAAGTCCCGCGGCTTGGGGGTTGCAGACCCTAGCGGCGCGGTATCCCGAGGGAATTTTTGTGATTGGCGATTCCCAGGGCGCCCTGGGGGTGCTGGTGGAATTGGTGATTAAACAAGCGATTCAACCCGGTTTAGTGGTGGCGACCCCCTCAGCGTTTATCGGAGCCCAATCCTTGAAGGAGCGCCTGAAGGCGGCCAAAATTCCTCTGATTACCGTGGCGGGCCGCAAGGGCAATCCGGCGGTGGCGGTGGCCATTATCAATGCGCTGGTGGATCTTACTTGGCGCGCCTACGAGCAAAAAGCCTCCGCCCAGGGAGTCTCCCCATGAGTCCTTTGGAGCCGGCCCCCTTTCCTCGGGCGCCGCTAGAGCGCCGGGCCTACGCTTTCCTCCTAGATTTTACGTCGGTTTGGATTTTTAGTTCCCTGGCGACGGGCGTTGTCCAGGCCTTCGTCTTCCTCGCCCTCTGGTGGGGTCTCCGGGTGGTTGTGGTTCAAGCTAATCAGGGACAAAGTTTAGGAACCTGGGCCTTTGACTTGAAAGTGGTGGAGCTAAAATTGCGGCGCTTGCCCACGGTCTTAACCTTAACGAAACGGGAAGGCGTTTTAGGAATTGCCGCCTATCTCGCCATGGCGGGATTAAATATCAATTTTCTCAACGCCGTTTCCACTCTGCTCCTGGTAGCCCCCTTAGCGGCGGATTGCGGCTTGGCGCTGGGGGACGAGACCTTCCAACAGGCGCTCCACGACCGGGTGGCCGGCACGGTGATCATTCGCACCAAACGAGGTTTTTCCCTTGATTTACGGCTCAAGCGCCTGGTTTACGAACTCCGTAAGCAGTGGCGCCTGCGTCAGGACAACCGGCGCCGGTAAGATTCTGTCATCTGAATCCCCGATTACTGATAACTAATAACTGATGACCGCCCCCTCCTATTCTGTCCTTTTGGTCAATGGTAGCGATAAATACTACCAGTATATTTTGTCCTGCCTCTCCCAGTGTCAACTGGCGACATTTATGCTGGATTGGTTAAAAAACGACCCCCAAAGCGCCTTAAATCTAGAGAGCATTCAACTCCACTACGACCTCTATTTAATCGAAGACGTGCCCCAAAACTGCCGTGCGTGGGTGGAAAAAGTCTATCCCCGCCCCGTGGTTATTTTACTTCAAGAAAACCAACTTCAGCGCCTACAGTCTTGGCTGGAAGCCGGGGCCGGCGCGCTTCTGCTTTACCAACACCTGAATCCCTTAGTCATCGAGCATTTTTTCCAAAAGGTGCTCGGGCAACGGCGCTATCAGGAACAAGCCCGGAGCCGTTTTCGACAGGTGAATGAAGACCTGCGGCAGATCATGGGAGAAACCACCCAGATTTTGACAAAAATTAATGATTTGTTGCTGGATAAACTGGACGAAAGCCTGCTGGTGGGAGAGGCCCGGCACATTCTTCGCAGTCAGCAAAACCATATCGACCCCGCGGCGCCCTTAGGGATTCTACGGAGCGACCGCCTAGGGCGGGCGGTGTATTTCAATCCCGCCTTCCTAGCTCTACTGAACCTACCGGAGGAGGAAGCCCTCGGAGAGCTTTGGTTTGCGGCCATTCATCCCCAGGAGCGAGCGCCGTTTTTAGCCCAATGGCGGCGCTGTCACGAGGAAGGTTGTTCCTTCACCGGGGAATTGCGGTTCCAAAACAGTCCGAGCCGCACTGTTTGGGTCTATCTTCAGGTGTTAGTGGAGCGCCATGGGCAGGGGGCGATTCAGGGCGCGGTGACCACGGTGACGGATATTACTCAATACAAGCAATACGAACACCGCCTCAACCAAGAGGTGCAGGCTAAATTGGCCGCCTATCAGGCCATTAGCGTCGCCAATCAACAACTGAAACTGTTGGCCCAACTAGACCGCCTCACCCAAATTCCCAACTTTCAGTATTTTGAGGAATATTTTCTACAGGAATGGCGCCGGGCCCAAGAAAAACAACTGCCGCTTTCGTTGATTTACCTCGATGTGGAAAATTTCCAGCGCATCAACCACCGCTACGATTACGAAACCGGGGACGCCTACTTGAAAATCCTAGCGGGGCAAATTCGCCAAAGCCTCAAGCGTCCTCGGGATTTGGCCGCTCGCTACGGCGGCGACGAGTTCGTGGTCATTTTGCCAGATACCCCCCTCAGCGGAGCCAAAGTGGTGGCGGAGTCTTTGCGACAAAATCTGACCGCTTTACCGGATCTACCGGAGCCGGTGGCCCTAACGGCGCTGGCGGTGGGGGGGGTGCCCAATTACCTTCTGCCGGGCCAGGGGCTATTGTCCACCCTGAAAGCATTCGCCCAAAGCGCCTATCTTCAGGGCGGAGAGGGACTGACCCTAGCGCCCCTAACGGATTGGGAGCAGTATCTTGCCAAGAAAGGGTTAGGATAACTTTGCCTTGACTGTTGTTTCCCTGACCGGAGCCGGTCTTAATCTGCCCTATAATTTGGGAAATATTTTACCCATCCCTTCCCATTGCCCATGACGCAATCTTCTTGCTGGATTCCCGCCCTCTGCGGCGCCCTCGCCGGTCTGACTCTCCTGCCCCTAGCCGCCGTTGCCAATACTCCGGCGCCGAGTCTGGACGATGGCATTATTTGCGTCGCCAAGGGGAAACTTGAGCAGGGGCAACGGCTTTATCTGTACACCTCTGTCATTGACGATGATTCCATCAAGAAAAAAGAACCAGTGACGGTGACCCTGAATCAACTGATGGCGACAGTGGAGATGGACGAGCTAGTTGTTCTCGATCCCGAAAACGAGACCTTAACCGTTATCGACAGCGTCACTGGGACTCCGCCAGAAATGCGACCCGTGGGTTTAGCCGCCACGGTCTATCAGGGAAACAATACCTTCGCTGGCAAAACCGCCGCCGGAACCCCCGTCAGTTTTACCCTAAGTAAAGATTACCGCTCCTTCCAAGTCCAGCACGCCGGGCAGACTCTCAAAGGAAGTTGTCATTGACATTTCTTAGGGCGAAGAGGGAGAAGGACTTTGATACGCCTTCTCCCAGGACAGAAGGCGGAGCCGGGGAATGAGAAAAACAGATTGACTCCGGGGAACCGGTTGGCTGGCCCTCTTTGATCTCGATTTCGTTACTTTTCTTAACATCTAATCAATCAACCACTCATTTATTCTAAAGTTATCTAACAATTAGGAATTTAGGGTTGTCATTTTGCGTCGGCGTTCCTACACTAAGGATATGAAGCTAATCCAAGCTTCATTGGCAGATAAAACAGCCAAGTTCAAGCAAAAACCCAAATTGTAGCAAAAGTGGAGGTTAACCCGCGCTGTTTCTTTCACATCTGTCAAGTCCGTCGACAGCAACGCCCAAACCGAAAACAAAAAGCGACCCTAGCTAGATGACATGGGAGTATAAGCAATTCTTCGGAATTAGCGGCTCCAGAGATGTTCGAGCAATGGGGGGTCACAACTTTGGAGAGTAGGTCTTGGGTGTTGTTGTGTCTAGGTTTTTTTAGAGCTTTTGCCAACTTGGCGAATGCGGGGTTGATATCATAAACGCCCAACGCGGTTTTGAGGGTCACTGGCCAGTAAGGTGAACAACGACTTCCCTGCGATGGCTTCCCTGGCGATGTTCCCAAAGGTAGATCCCTTGCCAGGTTCCCAGGGCGAGGCGCCCGCCAACAATGGGAATTTGCTCGGAGGTGTTGGTTAAGGCGGAACGAATATGGGACGGCATATCGTCGGGGCCTTCGCTACTGTGGCGGTAGCGGCGCTCGTCTTCTGGAACCAGTTGGGCAAAGAAAGTTGATAAATCGGCGAGAACGTCAGGGTCGGCGTTTTCTTGGATTAAAAGGGAGGCGGAAGTATGGCGGATAAAGACGAGACACAACCCGGTTTGTAGGCCGGATTCCCTCACAACTTCCTGAACTTGAGACGTAAAGGGCCACAGGGATTTGCCCTGGGTGGGGATAATCAGAGACTTTTGGTATTGACTAAGCATTCTGTAACCGTCCTTTCGGTTGAATAAGATAGCCGCAGGCCGGTTCGCCGTTATTCAGCCAATGGGTGCGCTTGATGGTACAGTCCGGTAAAACGGCGGCAAACATCTCCAGTTCGTGACCGCAAACGCTGGGATAGGATTCCGCTACCTCGGCGATGGCGCAGTGGTGTTCCGCTAAAACATACTGGGGAGTCGGCGCCGACTCCAGCGCGTGCAGTTCCGCCATATAGCCTTCCGCCCGTCGCAGTTCCACCAAAGTTTGCAACCGCTCCCGGAACGATCCCGCCCCTAGACGTTGTCGGTATTCCTCAGCCTTCCGTTGCCACTGCTTTTGGAGCACCGCCCCCAACTGCTGTTCCCCTACCGTTTCCACGAGGCTGTCCAAAAAAGAAAGGGCGAATTCCCCGTAGGCCTGGGGAAAGCGCTCCCGGCCCTGTTTACTTAAAGAATAGAGATATTGAGGGCGCCCCATAGCGCCTTGACTGGCTTGATGCTCGATCAACCCTTCCTCTTCCAGATCCCTGAGATGGCGCCGGATCGCCTGGGGGCTAAGCTCCAGTCGCGCCGCCAAATCCTGGGCCGTGGTCTGGGGCTGTTTCAACAGGGCCCGCAGAATTTCGTCTTTAGTGGAGTGAGCCAGCATGGGTTAAGAGGCGAGGGAAAGCGCCGAACGCCGAACGCTCCTATTCTACTTTGACAACTTAACGGTTGCTAAAAGCTGGAGAAAAAAACTGCCCCCTAATCAAAACTCGGCGCCGGACAGGCAAAGCGCCGATAGCCATAACCGTTCACGGCGGGGCCCACATTGGGCAAGGGTTGACACTGGGGCAGATCCGCAGGGGCATGGAAATTCACTAACCAGAGATCTATGGATTGGTCTTGGCTTTCGAGTAACTGGTTTAACTGGGCCGCCGCCTCGGGGCTTTGGGGTCGGGTTTGAGGAATTAAAGCAAAACGCAGGTCTAACTGGGGAAAGCGCCGCCGGGCCTCTAGGGCTAAACCCATCATTTCGCCCGTTTGCACCAAACTCTGGCGGGTGGTGACGATGAGGGGACGAGCGCCGGGGGGGGAGACCTGGGCTACTTGGGCCAGGAATAACTCCGGGCGATAGTATTTTTGATAGCCTAAATTATGGGTCACGGTGACGGCGCTGGCCACGCCCATGAGGATCACCAGGGCCCAGAGTCGCCCCGGTTTCGCCAACGTTTGAGCCAAGGAAACCAGCGCCAGAGCGGCCAAGAAGATGAGGAGGGGGAAAAAATTAAAACTATAGCGAGCGCCGCGGGTAATATCCATGCCGGCGCCGTAGGTCACGGCGAAGTACAGAGCTAATAAACTGCCGGTAATCCAGAGCAAGAGTCTCGCTTCTGATTGCCAATGGCCCGTTAAAGCTAGGTCTAAACCCCGTTTCAGGCGGGGGAGCAAGAAAATAACATAAGCCAGCATCCCCAACCCGGCCGCAATGGCCAGGATCAAATTAGGAGATTCCACCGGCAGAAGGGTAAACATTGTCACCCAGGCCGCCAGCAGTTGAATCGGCGGGCCCAGTAAATTGAGAAAATTGCGGCGCTCTAGGGCCATCCATTGAGTCATACCGTGGCCGTAGTCCCGTTGGCTAATCACCCAGCCCCAAACCAGCGCCGCCGTTAAAGTGCCCAATAATACGGGAAGCAATCGAGAGCGGAACAGAACACCCTTAAAGCGCCCTAACTTAAAAAACCTCGGAATTACTAATAACCGCTCACTGATATCTGATATCTGATATCTGATATCTGACCTCCGCCAGCCCGCTAACCCCAGAAATTCCGCTAAGATAAACAGTCCCGTAAAAAAATGGGTGGAGAGCGCCAGGGCGTTAACCAGAACCCAGGCGAGGACTAAGCGCCGGGGCAGGGGTTTACCTTGCCGAAAATATTGACTAGCCTTGAGGCAAAAACCGAGGGAAAGGGTAATCCACAGTGCCGCTAGGGTGTAGTGGCGGGCTTCCTGGCTGATAAAAATCCCGTAGGGGGAGAGCGCCGTTAGCAGAGCTAGGGCCAGTGCTAAAGACGGCGTCCAGAGCCAACGGGCTAAAGCGTAACTCAAAGGAATCGTTAGGGTTCCCGCCAGCGCCGCCAGGGAGCGCCCCACGGTAATATTCAACGCCTGATAGTCCTGGGGAAAGAGTCCCTGCCAAAGGTGGGCCAGGAGAAAATAAAGGGGCGGATGGTTATCTTGGTTAACCAGCAGATCGATAACCCGGCCCCACTGTCCCGGTTGGTTAAATTGCAGAGGAGCTAGTAATTGAGCAACCGTGAGCATTTCTCCCCCAGGAATCCCCGTAAAATCATTGCCCAGACTAAAGACCCAGGTGGCGAACTCGTCGGTCCAAGGGGGTTTAGTGCCGAGGTTCCAAAAGCGGAGGGCCGCTCCCAGTAGGGTGAGCAACAGCAGAATCCCCAGGGCGTAACGGCGTAAAAAAGACAGGGGGGGCTGGAGGGGAGAAAGCGCCGGGGGAGAAAACTCGGTTTTCAAGGGAACTAAACTATTGAAC
>JBKCES010000165.1:0-2948 GCA_046304295.1 Cyanobacteriota bacterium
GAATTAACGCGAATGCCCTGGTAACGGGCGACTAAACTATGGCCCAACTCGTGGAGGAGCACCGAGGCGAAGAGCAGTAACGCCAGAACAAAGCCGAGGATAAACCCCAACCAGGGGGAACTCTGACGAAAAAAAAGCTGATTCAGCAACGCGCCGTTGCTCCAGGTTAACAGCGCCGCAATCGCGAACCAGGAGCGATCCAAATAAAATGGGATGCCGAGAATATTCCCCAATTGCCAACGTCCTTGAAGCATACTGCCCGCCCTTGCCCGTGAGAGATAGTCCTTCTATGGTAATGCCCCCTTCCGCACCTAGGCGTCCTTTTCTCCGGCGGTTAACCCCCCTGACGCTGGGCGCCCTCTGGATGTTGACCCTCGCCCCCGCCCTGGGGCAACCGGCGCCGGAGGATTTGCCGGAAGAAGTCCTGCGGGGAGAAATCATCACCGAAGCCCGCTCTCCTCTGGACGGGCAACCCCTAACTGCGACGGAGTATTTGGAACTGGAAGAAGCGCTGGCGCTAGACGCCGAGGTTCCCCCCCGCCTCAGTCCCCGGATTCGGACGTTGATTCTCCTGCTCCGTTTGCGGCAATTCCTGCGACCAATTTTCCCCTTTATTCCCTAGGGTCTCCGGCGCCGGATTTTGCAAAAGGGATTTCAACCGTCCCAGCGCCGTCCCTAATTGCCCTTCGTTTAAGAGTCCGTTGATCAGGGTTAGCCCGCTGGTGGAGAGGAGGAGTTTATTAATATCGGCGCCGTTCTCCTGACCCCCCAAGCCCGGAAAGGAATAGATGCGGGATTCCCCTAAAACCCCCGGTTGCGGCGCCAACGCTTGGAGCAACGCCGGCAGGTAGGGAGTCAACTCCGGCCAGAGGGTTTTAACCAACTCCGCCGTTCGGTTGGCGTCGCTGAGGCTATTTTGGGCTTCGATCAACGCCTGTTGCCCCCGGGCTTCCGCTAGGGCTTTGTGTTGGTTGGCGTCCGCCAAGGTGCGAATAGACTCCGCCTCCAGTTCCGCAGCCTGCCGGGCGATCTCCGCCTGGCGTCGGCGTCGGAAGACCTCGATTTCCACCACGTTTTGCTCCCCAATCCGGCGCTGGTCCGCGTCCTGTTGGGCGGCGATCAGGGTTAATTGCTGGGCCCGCTCCGCTTCCTCCACCGCCTGGGCCGTCATCACCCCCGCTTTCGCCTTGGCCCGTAGGGCTTCCGCTTCTAGGCGCTCTTTTTGCTTCTCGGCGATGGCAATGGCCGCGGTTTGTTGGGTCACCTGGGTGTTTTGCTCCGCTAGGGCGATTTCCGCCTGGGCTTGCAGGCGAGAGGCTTCGATGATTTTTTGGCGCTGGATTTCCGCCACCTCCGCTTCTTTCTTCTGGAGGGTTTGGGCCACTTTTAACTCCTTATTGCGCTCCTCTAGGGCGATATCGGCGGCGATTTGGCTATTTTGCACCGCCAGTTGTTTTTGGATGCGCTCTTCTTCCACCGCTCGCTCCTGGAGGATTTTATTGCGCTCGATTTTAGCCAACTCCTGGTCCTTCGACTCCTGAATTTCCCGCTCCTGCTGGGCTTTTTGGGATTCGATTTCCTTGCGCCGGAGCATTTTCAGCATTTCGATCTCTTTCTGCTGGCTAATGTTGGCGTCTTCCTTTTGTTTAGCGATTTCTAAACTTTGCTTTTCCGCCGCCATTTCCCTCTGCTCAATGGCCACTTTAGTCGTCAATTCCACCTCCCGTTTTTGTTGGATGGAATGTTGAATGGTTTCCGTCCGTAACCTGACTCCTTGGGCGTCAAAAAAGTTATTTTCATCGTAGGTGTCGCTTTCTTCAATTTCGGAAATGGCGATATTATTGAGGGTTAAACCCACCTTTTTCAGATCCGCCTGAATTAAATTCAACACCTCGTCGGCAAAGCCCAATTTATCGGAATCCACTTCCGCTAACTTCTTCCGTTTCGCCGCGGCCCGGATGGCGTCGTCCGCCCGTTTTTCCAAAGAATCTTTAATATTTTCCTCAGTAATTTGCCCCTTTTTCGAGAGCCGGGCCGCCGCCGTTAAAATATCATTGCGGTCAGGATTAATACAGACATAGAAAGTCACCCGCATATTGGCCCGCATATAATCCTGGGTGCGCACCGCCAAATTCCCCGCTCGCACCACATCGATGGAAATTTCCCGCAAGGAAACCCGGGTGACTTCGTGGAAACCGGGAATGACGATACAACCGCCGTGGAGAATCACCAACTGCTCTTTTTTAAACACTCCCCCGGTGCGGACAATGGCTTCGTTATTGGGGGCGATGACATAAAACCGGGTATAGATAAAAATAGTCATTAAGACCAAAAGCACCAGCGCCACTAAAATCAGGGGAAAGAGTAACAAGCCGCTCATTCCCCCCGCCAGGGGCAGAGCCTGGGCCACCCAAGCCCTTTCCTGAGGAACCAACGCTGGCTCTTCCTCCCAGGATTCTGGGGACAGGGAGGGCAGGCTTTGCAAAAAGGCGAGCCAAAATTTCATGGGTTCTCCTGGGGTAAACAGCCTGACCCTATCCTAGCCCCTTTTTCTGGCGGCGCTCAGAGGATGTTTGGCAAGTCCCTCATCCCTCCGCACATCCACCTTGTAAAGCGCCGCTTTAGCCGGCGTGATCGAAATCTAGGGCAGGTTTCCCAGCGCCGTCTAGCCCCAATCCTCGGAGGCGGCGCTGGATTTGTCGGTGTTAAAAAATGCCCTCCAACCCTGATTATAGCGGTATTCTTGTGAGTGAGGGACAAAAGTCGGAAAATCTGCTAAGATCTAAATCATTCTCTATTAAGGTGAAACTTAATGAAAGCTTATTCGATAGATCTCCGTCAGAAAATTATCGACGCTCGGATAAAAGATCATTTACCCTATCGAGCAATAGCTGATAAATTTAATGTTGCTCTAAGCTTTGTCTGCAAAATACTAAAGCAATGGAGAG